>JALYUO010000427.1 GCA_030853735.1 Chloroflexota bacterium | reverse complement strand
CCCGCGTAGGCGGGCTTCGTAGCGGTAGCGGCGAGTTCCAGTCGCCCGTGCTCATTCGCCCGTACTCATTTCGCTGCAATTGCTCTGGGGTGAGGTCCGCCGGTTGCGCCACGACCGATTCTGGCGTATAATGCGCTCATGTTGGCGCGGGCGGTTCCGCTACCGCCGGCGCCGTGCCCATGGACCCGTTAGCAGAGGAGTTCCGCTCATGACCTATGTCATTGCCGAGCCGTGCATCGGTACAAAAGATGCGTCCTGTGTGGACGTGTGTCCGGTAGACTGCATCCACCCGCGCAAAGACGAAACCGGCTTCGACACGGTGCAGCAGCTATTTATTGATCCCGACGAGTGCATTGACTGCGGCGCGTGCGAACCGGAATGCCCAGTCAACGCCATCTTCCCGCAAGACGATGTGCCGGTGGAATGGGAGCAATACACCCAGATCAACGCGGACTATTTCAAGCAGTAAGCCGGACTGTGCCTGAACCGCTCGCTACGTCACAGGGAAGGCTATCCGCGCGGCGGATAGCCTTTGCTGCTGGAAGGAGATCCCTCATGTCCCTAACGTTCCGTCTGCGCCGCGTGGCGGTCCCCGTCGCGCTGGTGCTTGGCCTCTTGCTCACCGCCGGCTGGGTGGCCCAAGCGCAAAGCGCCGGCCGCTTCTTCCCGCCCACCGGCCACAGCGTCGGCGGCCTGTTCCTGACCTATTGGGACGGGCACGGCGGCCTGGCCCAGCAGGGCTATCCCCTGACTGAGCCGTTCCAGGAAACCAGCGATCTGAATGGGCAAACCTACACTGTGCAATATTTCGAGCGCGCCGTGTTTGAGCAGCACCCCGAAAATGCGTCGCCGTTCAATGTGCTGCTCTCGCAACTCGGCACTTTCCGCTATCGTGCCAAGTATCCGACCGGCGCGCCGGGCCAGCAGGTCAGCAGTGCGCCCGGAGCGTTGCTGTTTAAGGAGACCGGCCACACCGTCGGCGGCAAGTTCCTGACCTATTGGCAGGGCCACGGTGGGCTGGCCCAACAGGGCTTCCCCATTTCCGACGAGTTCACCGAGGTCAGCGACCTGAACAGCAAGCCCTATACGGTGCAGTATTTTGAGCGCGCCGTGTTTGAGTTGCACCCCGAAAATGCGCCGCCCTTCGATGTGCTGTTGTCGCAACTCGGCACCTACCAGTTGCGCCAGAAGTATGCCAACGGCGTGCCCGGCGGCGCAGATGCCACCGTCACCGCCGGCCCGACCGCGCCCGCCGGCACCCCCGGCACGCCGGAACCGGTCGGCACCCCCGTGCCCGCGCTGTCGGTCCATGATCTGCTGGCAAAATCCGATGCGGCGATGAACGCGCTGACCTCGATGAAGCAGCACGCGGTCAATGAGACGACCGACGGGGGCGTGAAAACGCAGGATTTGGCCGACTACTTCTACCAGGCTCCCGACCGGCTCTACCTCAAAGTGGTCTCGCCCCGGCAGGACGGCACGCACACCGCCGAGGTGATCCGCATCGGCACCATGCGCTATGAGCGCAACGATGCCCTGACGCAGTGGAAAGTGGCGACCGACACGGCCTACAAGTGGCCCGACTACAACAAAGTCTATGTGGCCGAGCATTCGACCAGCGCCGCCTTCAACGGCCAAGTCAGCCTCAACGGGGTGCCGGCGCAGATCGTGCGCGTGCTGATCCCCATCCAGATCGGTAACACGAGCTACACCGACCAGATGATTGATTACTACATTTCGACCGTGGACTACCATGTGCTGCGCGAAGTGACTACCGTCGCGCCGCTGCCCGCCGCCAACCGCACGGCCAGTGGCCTCTACATCAGCGACCTGTTCGACTTCAACGTGCCCAACCGCATCGGCCCGCCGGGCAGCATCAACCCCTGAGCCGAATGCGGAATGCGGAATGCGGAATCCGGAATGCGGAGAGACGATGACCACACGGCTGTAGCAGCGCACGGCGTGCGCGGGGCTGCCGGCGACCCGGTGGGGATCGTACCCCTGCGCCCTGGTTCGCCTGCTGCTATGATTGCGGCCATTCTGAGGAGGCGGATCAGGGCACGGGGGCAGTTGGGGCTAGGACTGTAGCAGCGCACGGCGTGCGCGGGGCCGCCGGCGACCCGGTGGGGATCGTGCCCCCGCGCCCTAGTTCGCCTGCTGCGCGCAGTGGCGAAAAGAAGCCGGCGAGTGATCCGGTACTATAGTAATTCAGATAATGATCTGGAGGTTTATGAAAGAGGAGTTTGCACCCCCAGGTGCAAACGACGCGCTGCCTGCGGAGTTTGCACCCCCAGGTGCGAACTCCGCAGTTGCTGGACCTGTCGCTGCTCCAGATCATTAGCTGAATTACTATAGCAAAGTATGGCAGGATCGGTTCGTTCTCGCGGGTAAAGGCTATCTCCTTCCTTTATGAGGAGGGGAACACCCCCAGGTGCGGAACGGCGCTGGGGATTGCTCTGGGTCATCCGCCTGTGGGCCGGCAGCGTTCCGCACCTGGGGGTGTTGCCCCTCCTCGTTGAGACGAAATTTGCGACCGCGCATGAGACAGTAAATCGATCCTGAAACTTGTGGAAAAACCCATTGACATATCCCTAGCACTTGTGCTACAATCGCCCTACATTTAGTAGGGGAGCGTCCCTGTTGGGCTAAATGTAGTGTTATAATCCTCACATCCGTTCCACAATCCGAATCGGAGATGCTGATGCGCTGCCCCTATTGCCACAAAGCCGACTCGCAGGTACTCGACACACGCGAAGCGCCGGAGAGCGACGGCATCCGGCGGCGGCGGCGCTGCAACGGCTGTGGGCAGCGCTTCACCACCTACGAACGGGTGCAACCGGTCAGCCTGCTGGTCGTGAAAAAGAACGGTTTGCGGGAGGAATACAACCGGCACAAGTTGGAAGCCGGGATCCAGTTGGCCTGCACTAAGCGTCCGATTAGCGCCGAGACCATTGAAGGCATGGTCAACAGCATCGAAAGCGCCCTGTTTCGCTTGGGCACCAGCGAAGTACCCGCGCACACCGTCGGCGAACTCATCCTCGCGCACCTGCGGGAGGTCGATCCCGTGGCCTATATCCGCTTCGCCTCGGTCTACCTCAACTTCGCTGACTTAGCGGAGATGGAGCAGGCCATTGAGGCGCTGTTGCAGCGCGACGCTGCCCCGCAGCCCCTGCCGGCGTGACGGTCCGGCGATTTCCCATCTACCCATCATTCAGGAGTATCCTATGAAGCAGAAGAAAGACACAACGCTCACCGCGCCGACCTACGCACCGGACGTGAGCGTGCCGCTCGCCAAAAACGCGGTCACGGTGTTGGAGCGCCGCTACCTCGTCAAGGACGACACCGGCCAGGTGATCGAGACCCCCGACGAAATGTTCCACCGTGTGGCGCTCAACTTGGCCGAGGCCGAGGGGCGCTACGGCGGCGATGTGACGGCCTGGGAAGACCGCTTCTATCGCTTGATGCGCTCGCTCGTCTTCCTGCCCAACTCACCCACGCTGATGAACGCCGGTCGCCCGCTGCAACAATTGAGTGCCTGCTTCGTCCTGCCCGTGGCCGATGATCTGGGTGAAATATTCAGCACAATTCGACATCAGGCAATTATTCATCAAACAGGCGGCGGTTGTATTGCCGCTGATGCGCGGGTCTGGACCACGTTCTGCGGCATTGAACCGATTGAGGTTTTGTTTCACCGTGCTACCGTAGATGGGCGCGCCGGAGTCGCGCAAGGGGCGGGTGTGGCCTATGATGTGCGCGATCTCGGCATCAAAACGTTGGCGATGAACCCGGCCACCGGCGAAACCGGGCTGCGGCAGGTCTCGCACGTTTGGCAATTCGATGTGCCCGCCGCGCAGCAGGTGGTTGTCACCATGCGCGAAGGCACCCAGGTGCAGACCAGCGCCTGGCACCCTTTTATGGTGGTACGCGGCACGGAGTTGGTAGAAGTTCAAGCTGCCGATCTGACCCCTGGTGATGTGGTACTTGGCCCGGAACGGCCCGATGCCTACTGGCCGTGGACGGCGGCACGCACGGTCGGCACACTCACGGTGGACCCCGATTTGGCGTGGCTGATCGGCTTCACGCTGGGCGACGGCTCTTTCGGCTATGTACCGGCGTTGCGCCAATACCGTGTGCGCTGGTTTTCCGGTACGTCTGATGTCTTGGAGCGGGTGCAGGCGGTCCTCGCCAAGTTGAACATCCACGTCTCGATTCAGCAGGATGGGCGTGGAC
>JALYUO010000296.1 GCA_030853735.1 Chloroflexota bacterium | reverse complement strand
TGCTGTGGGAGTTCGAGAAATATCTGGGCGGCTTGCCGCGCCCGTCGCGCTTCCGCAAAGGCCGCGCCCAGCCCTATGGCCCCGGCACCGGCTTCCGCGCGCTGGGTGAGATCATCAAGGCCGAATGCGGCATCCTCGATGACGATCCACGGCCCGTGGCCGCGCAGAAACTGCGGACCGGCATCGTCGCGCTGGCCGATCTCGCGGGCGACCTCTCCCCCCAACCCCCGCCCCTAAAGCGGGAGGGGGAGTCTGGTTCGTCATCCGCTGACCTCTCCCCCCAACCCCCTCCCCTAAAGGGGGAGGGGAGTGAGACGATCTCGCGGGCGGCTTCTCCCCCAAAGCGGGCGGGGCGCTAGACGATACCGCCGACCTCTCCTCTAGTTCTTCACCTGAAAGGAGAGAAACGTTTAACTCCCCCTCCCGCTTTAGGGGAGGGGGTTGGGGGGAGAGGTCAGCGGATGGCGAACCCGACTCCCCCTCCCGCTTTAGGGGCGAGGGTTGGGGGGCGAGGTCGCCCGCAAGATCCGCCAGTGCGGCGATGCCGGTCCGCAGCTTCTGCGCGGCCACGGGACGCGAATCGTCGTCGAGGATGCCACATTCGGCCTTGATGATCTCGCCGAGGGCGCGGAAGCCGGTGCCGGGGCCATAGGGCTGGGCGCGGCCTTTGCGGAAGCGCGACGGGCGCGGCAAGCCGCCCAGATATTTCTCGAACTCCCACAGCAGGCGCGACTTGCCGATGCCCGCCGGACCGAGGATCAGCAGGTGCTGTAATGTCCGGTCGCGGGCAACGTGGTGAAAGGCCGCTTTGAGTCGCGCGAACTCTGGATCGCGACCCACCATGCGCGCTTCCATGCCCGGCAAGCCACGCAATTGGCCGCGCTGGGCACGCACCGCCACCACTTCCCACACCGGCACCGGTTGGGCCTTGCCGCGCATGGGCACTGTGCCTTGTGAGCGGTACTCAATCGTCTCGCTGGTGGCGCGATAGGTCGTTTCACCAACCACAATTCCATCGGCCTCGGCGGCGTTTTGCAGCCGCGCCGCCAAGTTCACCGCATCGCCCATCACCGTGTAGTCATGGATGCGGCTGCTGCCCATGCGCCCAGCCAGTACCTCGCCGGTGTTGATGCCGATGTGCAGGCGCAATTCGTAGCCGCGCGTGCGCTCTAGCTCGGCGCTGAGTTCGCGCATAGCGTGCTGCATCTCGATGGCGCAACGTACCGCCCGCTCTGGGTCGTCTTCATGGGCCCGCGGTGCGCCAAACAGCACCATGATATTGTCGCCCAAAAACTTGTCCACATGACCGTCGTAGCGTTCCACCTCCACCGCCAAGCGGCGGAAGGTCAGCTCCATCAGCCCCTTGACCTCTTCGGGGTCCAGCTTTTCGGCCAGCGCGGTGAAGCCGGAGATGTCGCCGAACAGGATCGTGACGACCTTGCGCTCGTCTACGGTCGGTACGAGGCTGGCGACAGTAGCATCGGCGGTCCAGCCGTGGCTGGGGCTATGGCCGTCGCGGTCGGGCAGCGGCGCTTCCGTGGCGGGCAGCATAAGTCCTGCGCCGGCCCCTAGCGCGGTGCCGCACTGGCCGCAAAAGCGCATATTGGCCGCATTCCCGAACCGGCAGGCCGGGCACTCGATCAACATGGGCAACGCCGTCCCGCATTGGCCGCAGAAACGCATATCCAGGGGGTTGTTGAATTGGCAGACGGGGCAGTGCATCGCCTCATTATAGCACAGCCGTTAGGGTAGGCCATGGGGCTACAGTAGTATATCCGCGACGACTAGGGTGAGATCAGGCAGCAGGGTTGGCGTGATGCTCTCGCCGACCCTAATGGTGCGCTTCTGCTGGTATGTGCTACCGCGGGGGTCGGTATGGATTTCCACCATGTTGTCGTTCAAGTTGACGATCCAAACCTCTGCGATGTCCGCTTGCGCGTAGAGTGGCAGTTTCACTTGGCGGTCATAGGCCAGCGTGCTATCGGACACCTCAATTAGCAGCAACACGTCAGCCGCCGTGGGCATCGCGCTTCCATAGCCATCTGCCCGCCAGTGTAGCACTGTCACATCCGGCTGCGGTTCTGATCTGCGACTCAAACGCACCGGATTTTGAATACTCACCGTCATTTGTTCGTTAGCCTGACGCATAAGCAGGCTATTAAGGCGGTTCACACAGCCCAGGTGCGGGCTATTGATAGCGCACATGGCGATAATCTCCCCCTCGATCAGTTCCACGCGGTCGTCTTCGTGCAGGATACCGGTTTCGCCCATGCGCTCAAATTGCGTCACGGTGAAGCGCCAGCGGGTGGGGTAGGTCGCCGCCGGTTCCGGTACGGCCAGTGGAGTTATCTCGGCAACGGGATCGGTTACTAGCTCGGTTGGGGTGACGGTGGCGATCATGGGGACAGCCCTCCTTCAGGCGATAAAATCGGCGACGGCTAACGTCAGCCCTGGTAGCAGGGTTGGCGTGATCGCTGCGTCGTGTTCAATGGTCCGCAGCGTCTTGTATGCGCCATTGGCCGGCTCCGTATACTGCTCCACCGATTTTGCGCCCAGGTTGATGATCCAAACTTCGGGGATGGCGGCCTGCGCGTAGAGCGGCAGTTTCACTCGGCGGTCTTGGGCCAGCGAACTATCGGCCACTTCGATCAGCAGCAACACGTCCGCCGCCGTGGCAAGCGACTCGGCGTAGCGGTCGGCACGCGGGCGCAGCACCAGCACGTCCGGCTGTGGGGCCGTATACTCATTGACTTGTAGCGCATTTTGGATGCTGACGACTACCCGCCTGCCCAACTGCTCAAGAAAGAAGGCATTCAGTTCGTTGACACAGGAAACGTGGCGACTGCCCAAAGCGCACATAGCGATGAGTTCTCCTTCGATCAGCTCCACGCGGTCATCTTCGTCCAGAATACCAGTCGCGCCCATGCGCTCAAATTGGGCGGTCGTGAGCCGCCAGCGCACCAGCGAGGGCATTGCCGGCTGCGGGGCGGTTACGGGTGTGGTCTCAGCCGGGGAGGCAGGCAATAGTTCAGTCGGGGTGACAGTGGCGATCATGATGGGCGGGCTCCTCTCGTAAGGTGTGCTACTTTGGTCCCTCTATTATCCCACAACGGGTCGGAATGCGGCAAACCCCAGCAATAGTGCAACACCTTGCTGCATTATGGGGTCGCCGGCTACTCCGGTGCTACAGATCGATGCGCGCCGCTTTCGTGCCGTCGTGCGAGAACAGTACGCGGTCGCCGTTGAGGACGGTTTCGAGATGGACGGGGCGGCCCCAGATGCGCTGCACGTATGCCAAGGTCTTTTCGGCGTAAAGCGGGTCGAGGTCGCGCCCTTCGTGACAGTGTCGCAAGTAGAGTTCGCGGCTGTGGCGGTAATCGGCGTTTTCGACCACGATCAGGGGGTTGCCGAAGTTGGTCATTTCGTCTACCAGACCGTCACGTACCTTCTCCCAGTTTTTCTCCACGATGACCCACTCGTTGCCCTGCTTCTCATAGAGATAGAGGTCCAAATCCTCCACGAGTTCTTTGGTCAGGTAGTTGCGTAACAGCGAGAGGTCGTTTTCGAGTTCGCGCACCTCGAACAGCTTGGCGCGCCCGCTGCCGGGCTGAATGCCGCGGGCCTGTAGCTCCGGCGTGGGGTGGTCCCAGCGCCGCTCAATGTCTTCCAGCAGCTTGACCCCCAGATGGTAAGGGTTGATGCTGCGGCGATGGGGCGCAATCACGCCCGCGTTCAGGTTGGCGAACTCCACCGTTTCGCTGTCGGTCAGGTCCAATTCGCGCAGGATGCGTGCGTGGGTCAGCGAGGCCCAGCCTTCGTTACAAATCTTGGTCTGCATCTGCGGCACGAAGTAGAGCATTTCGGCGCGCACGATTTCGAGGATGTCGCGCTGCCAGAGGGCCAGGTCGGGCGCGTGCTGGGCCAGGAAGCGCAGCAGATCGGCTTCCGGCGTGGCAGGGAAGCGAGCCGGCGCTTGGGCCTGGGCCTGCCGCATGGCCTCGGCTTGGTCGCGTGTGGCGGCGGCCTCTGCGCCCAGTTCCCACAGGTCGGCGTAGGGGCTGGTGGGATGGGTGCGGGGCGGATCGGCGCTGGGCGGGGGTTCGGCGGCGAAGCGCAGGTGCGGGTCTATATGATCTTGGATCGCCAGCGCCGCGTCCAGGAACCGCTCCACCGTGTCGGTGCCGTGGTCGAACTCGTATTGGCGGATGCGCTCGGCGTGCAGACGCACACTTTCGACCATGCCGCGATTGGTGTGCCCGAAATAGGCGTTATGCTTGAAAAAGTCGGTGTGGCCCAGCACATGAGCGATGACCAGCTTATTTTGCAGCACGCTGTTGCTGTCCATCAGGAAAGCGTAGGCGGGGTTGGCGTTGATCACCATCTCGTAGATTTTGCTCAGGCCGTAGTCGTACTGCGTTTTCATGCGATAGTAGCCCTTGCCGAACGACCAGTGGGCAAAGCGACCGGGCAGGCCATACGCGCCGAACTCGTACATGATCGCGGCGGGCACCAGCTCGAAATGGGTGGGGTAGGGGTCCAGACCGAAGCGGCGGGCGATGGTCCAAATCTCGCCCAGCGCCGCTTCTAGGGCTGCCACATCAGGATCGTCCATCGGATCGGTGCCTCCCTGCGGCCTCCGGTTCTCAATACGGAGACACGGAGACACGGAGTATAGGGGAAGTGTATTAGGCGGGTGCGGCGCGGTCGCTGAAGAACTTTTTCAGCGCCGGATAGACTTCTTTCTTGTCGCTGATCGTGACGGCGACAAACTTCGGCTCGTGGATCTTGTTGAAGGCCGACATCAGCGTACTGGTCGCGCCGCGATAGCCCTCGCGGATCTCGCCGTAGCCGAACAGGTTGCACTGTTCCATCAGCCGGCGCACGAGGCTCACGCAGAGGTCGTTATCCCACGGCAGATTGTCGCCGTCGGAGAAGTGGAAGGGATAGATGTTCCAGTCGCTGGTCGGGAAACGTTCGGCGATAATTCGCAGGGCCAGTTCGTAGGCTGCCGACACCTGGGTGCCGCCGCTCTCGCCGCGATGGAAAAACTCCTGCTCCGTGACCTCTTTGGCCTCGGTGTGGTGGCTGATGAACACGATCCGCACCTGCTGGTACTTGGTCCGCAGGAAGCGCACCATCCAGAAATAGAACGAGCGGGCGATGTATTTCTCGAACTCGCCCATGGAGCCGGAGGTGTCCATCATGGCGATCACCACCGCGTTGGACTGATACTCGATGCGCTGGTCCCAGGTCTTGAAGCGCAGGTCTTCGGCGATGACCCCGCCGAAGTGGGGATCGCCTTTGGCCGCGTTACGCTTGATGTTCTCCAGGATCGTGCGCCGCTTGTCGAGGTTGGACATGGGGCCGGTGCGCCGCACGTCTACGAACTGCACCGCCTCACTTTCGAGTTCCTGCTGCCGCTTCTCCTCCAGGTTGGGCAGCCCCAGATCCTCAAAAATCAGCGCGGCTAGTTCATCAATGCTGACCTCGGCCTCATAATACTCATCGCCGGGGCTGTCACCGGCTTCGCCCGGTCCCCGCCCCGCGCCGCGTGCCTTGCGCCCACCCGCCCGCCCGATCACATCGCCCACCTGCGAGTCGCCGTCGCCCGCGCCCGTATGTTGGCCGCTGCCGTGGTCGAAGCGGAAGCGGTACTCGTCGAGCGAGCGAATGGGCACCTTGATCGTCTTCTGCCCGTCCGACAGGATGATGCTCTCTTCGCTGACGATTTGACCCAGGTTCTTGCGGACCGCCTCTTTGATCTTCTGCTGGTGGCGCTGCTGGTCCGCCGGCCCCTTGCGGTGCAGGGACCAGTCATCGTGGCCGATGGCGCTGAAGCTGGGGTCGGTCATAGCAGCTTGCTCCTCTAGGGATGCGCTAACGGGCTACCGAGCTATCGCGCAGTAACAGTTCCTGGCCCACGACGGTCAGCAGATAAACTCCGTGGGGATAGCCGGAGCGTACCTCGTGTGCAAGGAGGCCCTCGCTCACCAGCGCGTCTAGCACAGCGATTAGGTTGCCGGCAAGGATAATGCCTTTTGCCGGCAATTGCGTGGCAATGTTATACCAGCCCACCGGGTCGGTTGCGTCGGCAATGATCTGTAGTATGGCACAGCGTTCGTTCATAGTGACACCTCTTGTAGCCACTCCAATGTCGGCAGGTCAGTATCTGCGATATTGTAATCCGCAAGCGCGGCGGTATGCGTGTTGTTCCATAGCACATAGGCTTCCCAAGCGTCGGCAGGCTGCCCATGCTGCCAGCCTAGATTGCTATACCGTTCGTACTCGCGTAACTCATGTGTATAGTAATAGCAATCCTTTTGCTCCGGCACGAGTTTGCCCGCACTGATCTGCTCCAAGCGCCTGAGCATCCGTCTATTGACGGGACTCGGTTCAAAGCGGGCAACGTGTTCCCTGACCCGATCCACACCCGCGCTCGTAATCTGGACCGCTAGCAGCTTGTCGGAGAGAAACCAACCGACCCTATTTTCGACTGTTTTGGCCCCGTAAGTGGGGTGAGATCGTTGCTTTTCTGGCTAAAAACAGCCTCCAGTGGGGAGAAATTTGGTCAAAATCGT
>JALYUO010000288.1 GCA_030853735.1 Chloroflexota bacterium | reverse complement strand
GATCAGGCATGTGCGCTCAGACCCTGATGCCTAGTCAGGGCGAGGGTGCCTTTACTCCGGCTCACGTCGTCGGACGAGCCGTGGACGATGACGACGAACTTCCCCGCTTTGATCTGCGTTTCGTATTCGATGATGCTGTCTTTGGGAATCCCGATGCTGTACAGGCCCGCGCCGAGCGCGCTCAAGCCCCCCACCACCACGGCACCTTCCAGCGCCCCGATAATCCAACCAACGAGCGGGCCAGCGGCGAGCAGCGGTCCGATGCCGGGTATGAGGAAGAACGCCGACCCGAACAGGATCCCCCATAATCCGCCCCAGAAGGCGCCAGTTGCGCCCCACTTTTGCATACGGTCGCCCATCGTGTAGTAGCCGACCACCTCTTCTTCCGTTTGGTAATCCTTGCCGACGATCGACAGTTTCTGCATATCGAACCCCGACTTTTGGAGGTCCCGCACCGCTTCCTCGGCCTCCACGTGCGTGTCATAGACGGCGACGATGGCGCTCTGCTCGGCCGTTTTTGATCCCTCCAATTCCGCCACGGTATGTCCTATATATGCTTGCATGGTTATCTCCTTTACTTTGTGATGTGGTTTGCGACACCGTTGCGACGGTATCTCCATTTAAGTGCCGCCGCGATCCCGCAGCAGCAACGTGCCTGGCTTGCGATCAAGCCTGAAACCACCTTAGTGCAACGAGTCATTCACGGCCTGAAGGGTGGCTTCCGAATTAGGAACAGCGGAGGGCCACCCGCTACCCGCTGTGGAGGCTGCGCTATGGGCGAAATGGCGGGGCGGACGCACGGATTGGGACCCCCGGCGGGTGGTCCGACTGCCGGGGGTGGTCTGTCGCGGTCGTACCCCTCCCCACAGGCTGCCCCTGGCGCGCAATTAAGCGTGATGTGTATGGGGTGCTTGTCGTCATCCTCGCGCCATTCCTTGCGCGGCTATCTCAGCAACGAAGCCGCATGGGCGCAGGCGCACACCGCAGGTTGCGCGGTTGTCACAAAAACAACCGCCGCTAAACTCCGGGTCCCCGCCGCTCGAGCCAGGCGACTACATCCGCGCGGGGGATGCACCCGCTCCGTGGATACGACGGTCCTGTGCGTAATTCGCCGGTGGTGATTTCATGTAAAATCACATCACGGGGAATGCCCAACAGATGCGACAAGCCCTCCACGCTGTAGGTTTCGTCCGTGATGTTGGGAACGCCGTGATCCACCGTCCGCCAATGCTGCGCTAGTGGGTTCATGGTCCGATCCTCCGCTCTATGCTCAGTGTAGCGATGTCATAGCCGAACAGCATACCGCCCAGCGCCGAGACGGCCGTGGCGCGATAGACAAGGCGTTTCCCGTCCGACGCCACCTTCTTCTACAGCAGTGTCACTCCCGGCCCCACGCCCGTGGATCGGCGCCCGCAGACGAGGCGCCGATCGGCTTAAGCCGGCGAACAGTAGCCGAGTCTAGCGGCGGACGCCGTAAGGATACAGGGGATAACGATACCCAATCCCCCAGTAGGGTATGAAGCCGTAGTAGCCGTAGACCCCGCCCCAGTACCCCTCATCCACCTCGGCGGCCAGCGCCGGATCGTAGCGGGGGGCATCTTTGAGGTGGTCACCACTGCGATCGATGGTGACCTCGTCGTCCGTGATGCGGCTGATCGCATCCACCGGAATCATGAGGTGGGTGGCACCCAACCCGAGGAAGCCTCCAGCCTCGACCCGCAGGAAGCGCACCTTCTTTTGGGCGTCATCGATCATGAGGCCATCCACGGTGCCGACTTTGGTGCCCTCTTTATCCACGACTTTCCGCCCCCGCACATCATCCGCGGGGTTCGCGACCGTCTCGCCGCTGTCACGCAGTTTCCGCAGGATTGAGTCTGAATCTGACGTTGAAGTTGCAGCATTCATGCAAGTCCCCTTCTCGCGCTCAGGCCGTGAGCATATAGGTTCGACCCATCGATCCACCGCCCGCCGCTCTGGTGCCGGCGCACTACGCGACCGCCTGGCAGCGGGACCGGGCTCAACCCCGGTTCTCCGTGTTCGACGGTAGCGATGCGCGAGTGCGGCCCCGCGCGTAAGCAGCGCGCCGCCCCCGCGTGAGCGGCCGCCCCGCAGCCGGCAGCAGGTGCTGGGTATGACCCAGGCGGGGCGCGGTTCGTCCTGAGTCTATTCTAGCGCCAAAGCGGGCGCACGGCATCGGCCCCATCCGCCAGGGTTTGGCGCACACCCGCCAATTTCCTGGCGGATGGGTGATCGCTTGGAATCGCTTATGCAGTATAATAGCGTATGTCTGAGTCTCTATCCGGATCTGCGCTGGTCGTAGTCGGTGCCTCCGCCGGGGGGGTCGAAGCCCTGGCGGAGTTGGTCGCCACGCTGCGCGTGCCTTTCCCGGCGCCCATCGTGATCGCCCAGCATCTCGACCCGACCCGCCCCAGCCACCTGGGCGAGATCCTGGCGCGCCGCTCGGCCTTGCCGGTTGTCAGCGTCGAGGAGCACGCCGTGCTACTGCCCGGTACCATCTACGTCGTGCCGGCCAACCGCCATGTGCAGATTACCGACCACGATATGACCGTGCTGCCCGCCGGCGTGGGCCGGCCCAAACCGTCAGTCGATCTGCTGCTCACCAGCGCCGCTGCCGTCTACGGCGAGCAACTGATCGCCGTCATCTTGACCGGCACCGGCTCTGACGGCGCACGCGGTGGGCGGGCCGTTCACCAGGCCGGCGGCACTGTGGTGATCCAAAACCCCTTGACCGCCGCCTATCCCGGCATGCCGTCGGCGCTCGCCCCCGACACCGTCGATATCGTCGCTGACCTGCCGCGCATCGGGCCGGCGCTGCACGATCTGCTCGCCGGGGTCGCCGTCTCCCCCCGGCCCGCGGCCGCGCACGACCTGGGGCCCTTACTGGATCTGGTCCAGCAGCAGAGCGGCATCGACTTCCATGTCTACAAATCGGCCACCATCTTACGCCGGCTGCAACGCCGCATCACCGCCACGGAGTGCAGCGGCCTGGCGAGCTATAGCGACTACTTGCAGCGCCATCCCGAGGAGTATGAGCGGCTAGTCAGCAGCTTCCTGATTAAAGTCACCGGCTTCATGCGCGACTCGGAGCTATTTGCCGTCTTGCGCGAGCAGGTCGTGCCCGCACTGATCAGCGCCAACCGCACGCGGGGCAAGGAGTTGCGTATCTGGTCCGCCGGCTGCGCTACCGGCGAGGAGGCCTACTCGTTGGCGATACTCGTGTGCGATGTGCTCGGCGAGGATCTTGCCGGCTGCGCCGTGCACATCTTTGCCACCGACCTCGACACCGATGCTGTGGCCTTCGCCCGCCAGGGGGTCTATCCCGTGGCCGCCCTGGCGGGGCTGCCCGATGCGCTGGTCAGCCGCTATTTCAGCCCCGTACAGGGCGGTTATGCGATCAACAAACAGGTGCGTAGCCTGGTCGTCTTCGGTGAGCACGACCTCGGCCAGCGCCCGCCCTTCCCGCATATCGACCTGGTGCTCTGCCGCAACGTGCTAATCTACTTCAGCAAAGAGTTGCAGCAGCGGGCGCTGCAACTCTTCGCCTTCGCCTTGCGCGACGGCGGCTACCTGGTGCTGGGGCGCACGGAGACGGTGCGGCCCCTGGCGGAATTCTTCGCGCCCCAGTTCCCCCCGCACAAGGTCTATCGCCGCCAGGG
>JALYUO010000279.1 GCA_030853735.1 Chloroflexota bacterium | reverse complement strand
GTAACAGTTCAGTCTCGTAAGCCTGTCGCCGGCTAATAGATGGATTGTAGGAGGCGGCTCCGTCCGGCGATGCCTGCCCCACCCCTATCGCGCCCGCGGCTCCCCAGTCATTCGGGTATTCGTTCCGTATTCGAGGACGGCCTGCCCCCAGACGGAACTGTTACGTTTTGTGGGGCGTTTGACAGCAGCGCGGCCCTATGCTATGCTGCATGGAGCATCCCGCCCGGCCCCTATAGAGACCCCCTTAGCCAGAGGAGCGCCTGCTATGCCTGATACGAACGGAAAGCTGCCGATCCGTCGCCTGACGCTGTATAAGCACGGGGTCGGTTTTGTCGAGCGCGGCGGGCCGCTGGACGGCGAGGCCGTGGCGCTGGTGTTTCGCAGCGATGAGGTGAATGACGCGCTCAAAAGCCTGCTGGCGGTGGACCGCAGCGGCGGGCAGGTGCTGGGCATCCATTATGAAACGCCCGCCGACCGCGCCGCCCGGCTGGCCGAAAGCGGCATCGTGCTGGGCGAAGACCATACGCTACTCGATCTGTTGCGCGCCTTGCGCGGCTGGCGGGTGCGGCTCACCGTCGGCGCGGGCACGGCGAGTGGCGACTATACGGGCCGCCTGCTGGGCGTGGAAGTGGTGGACGACAAGCCGGTGAGCCGGGCGCGGGTGGCCTTATTGGAAACCGACAGCAACCGCATCGTCAACCTGCCGTTGGGCCGGCTGGCGGCGGTCGAACTGCTGGACGAGCGCACGGCGGGCGACTTGCGCTTCTTCCTGGATACCAGCATGAACGAAGAGTCGCATCGCACCGTCCATATCCGCCTCAGCTCCGGCGCGCACGACCTGCGCGTCTCCTACTTGATCCCCAGCCCCACCTGGCGCGTCAGCTACCGGCTGATCGCCGAAAGCACGCCGGGCGCGGACGGCGCGGGAGCGGCGGGCGGCGAACTGCTGTTGCAGGGCTGGGGGCTGTTCGACAACCGGCTGGAAGAAGACCTGGACGGCGTGACCGTGGCTCTGGTGGCCGGCCAGCCCATTTCGTTTATCTATGACCTAGCAACGTCGCGCATCCCCGACCGCCCGGTGGTCGAAGATCAGGCCCGCATCGCGGCCGCGCCGGTCGAGTTCGCGGCCATGGCCCCGGCCTCGGCCAAACGGGCGCGTGGCGGAGGTCCTAGCGACGACCGCGAGGGTGGGATGATGCGTGCGGCCATGATGTCTGCGCCGATGAGCATGGCTGCACCCGCGCCGGAGCCGCTGAGCATGAGCGACTATGCGGGCAGCGTCAGCGCCGTTGCCGCCGGCAGCGATCAGGGCGAACTGTTCCAATACAATGTGACCACGCCGGTGACGGTCAAGCGCGGCGAAAGCGCGCTGGTGCCGATCCTCAGCAACCGCATCCCCTATCAGCGACAACTGCTCTACAACGGGGCCAAGTTCCCCAGCCACCCGGTGGCCGCCTTGCGCTTCGCCAACAGCAGTGGCCTAGTCTTGGAGCGTGGCCCGGTGACGGTGCTGGAAGACGGCGATTATCGCGGCGAAGCGATGGTGTCGTTCACCAAGCCGGCGGGGGAAATCTATCTGGCCTTTGCCGTCGAACTGGGCATCAAGATCAGCGAGTCCTCGACCGGGCGCACCGAACTGACCGCGCTCAATATTGAGGGTGCCTATTTCAACATCCAGTATGCCTATTACACCACCACAACCTACACGCTCGCAAGCAGCTTGGCGGAGGCGCGCGTGGTCACGGTTGAGGCGCGGCTGGACCCCAACGCGCCGCTGGTGGATACGCCCGCGCCGGTCGAACAAAACGCCGAGTTCTACCGCTGGACCGTCACCTGTCCGCCGCAGGATACGGCCACCTTGGCGGTGACGAGCCGACAACTGAGCTGGCGACAAGAAGCGGTGCTGAACCAAAACTACGACCAATTGCGTACCTATTTGCAGAACCGGCTGCTGGATGAGGCGACGCTGGCCCGGCTCAAAACCTTGCTCGATGAGCAGCAGGGTATCGCCGACAACAATGCCGAGAGCGGGCGCTTGCAGGGCGAACGCGACGGCCTGTTCGCCCGCCAGGAGCAGATTCGCAAAAACATGGCCGCGCTGGGCAGCAACGGCGACGAAGGCGCGCTGCGGAAAAAGCTGTTCGGCCAACTGAGCGCCAGCGAAGACCGGCTGGCGGCGATTGATACCCGTCAGGCCGCGTTGGTGGCGGACTCGGCGGCGCGCCAGGCGCGGATTGATGCCGCGCTCAAGAACTTACGCGCCTAGAGGATGCCCGGCGTGACCCACCGCCCGCCCAATTCGCCGCCTAATCTACCGCCTGCCGCGTCGGATGATCTGCTCGCGCAGATTTTCGCGCACAATCCGGCGGTGCAATGGTTGAGTGATCCGCAGACCGGGCGGATTGTGGATGCCAACCCGGCGGCGGCCACCTTCTATGGCTATTCGGTCGCGCAACTGCGCGGGATGCCGGTGGCCGTGATTAACACGCGCCCGGCGGTGGAAGTGCAGGCCGAAATGGTGCAAGCCCTCAGCACGGGCCGCACGTATTTTGTCTTCCAGCACCGCCTAGCTTCGGGCGCAATCCGCGATGTGGAAGTCCATACCGGGCCGGTGACGCTGGCGGGTCGCCGCTTGCTCTATTCGATCATCCAAGACATCACCGAGCGCCGGCAGGCCGAAGCCACCTTGCGGCGGCAAAACGCCGAACTGGCGACACTGCAAGCGACCACACTGGACCTGATCCACCGGCTGGACCCGGACAGCCTGTTGGAAGTGGTGGTGACGCAGGCGGGCACGCTGGTGGGGACGGAACACGGCTATATTTATGTGGTGGAGCCGGACCGCCGTGAATTGGTGATCCAAGTGGGCATCGGCCGGTTTGCCGCTAATATCGGCTACCGCTTGGCTTGGGGCGTGGGGTTGGCCGGCCGGGTGGCGGCAACGGGTGAACCGCTGGCGGTGGACGACTATCTGACGTGGGCGGGGCGACAGACTGATCTCGACTCGATGCAGATCCACGCGCTAGTGGGCATTCCCCTGTGGTCGGGTGATCAGGTAGCCGGCGTGATCGGGCTGGCCTACCTAGAGCCGAATCGCCGCTTCAGCCCCGATGCTGTTGCGCTGCTGCGTCATTTCAGCCAGTTAGCGTCGCTGGCGCTGGTTAATGCCCGGCTCTATAATGCCGTCCAGTCTGAATTACAGGAGCGCCGGCAGATCGAGGACGCGCTGCTGGAAGCCAAAGAGGCCGCCGAAGCCGCCAGCCGCGCCAAATCTGCATTTCTAGCCAACATGAGCCACGAATTGCGGACTCCGCTTAACGCGATCATCGGCTATAGCGAAATGCTGATTGATGAAGCAGCGGAAGAGGGCTTTGCCGATCTGCTGCCCGATCTCGACAAGATCCGCTCCGCCGGTAGCCATTTGCTGGGCCTGATCAATGATGTGCTGGATCTGTCGAAAATCGAGGCCGACCGCATGACGGCGGCCGTGCAGCCCTTCGATTTGGCCGATCTGATCAAAAGCGTAGTTGGCGTGACCCTGCCGTTGGTAGAACGCAACGACAATCGGCTAGTGGTGGCAATGGCCCCCGACTTAGGCGTGATCCATAGCGATCCGTTGAAGTTGCGTCAGATCCTGATCAACTTGTTGAGCAATGCCGGCAAGTTCACCCAAGACGGCGTGGTGACGCTGACCGTGGGCCGTGATCCGGCGGCAGATTGGATCGCGTGCCGCGTGACCGATACCGGCATCGGCATGACCCCCGGCGAAATCGCGGCGCTGTTCCAGCCTTTTATGCAAGCCGACACGTCCAGCACCCGGCGCTACGGCGGCACTGGGCTGGGGCTGGCCCTCAGCCGGCGGCTGTGCGAACTGCTGGGCGGTACTATCCAGGTCGCCAGCACGCCGGGAGCCGGCTCCACCTTTACGGTCCATCTGCCGGCCCAGTTGCCGCCGGGTACACGCTCTGAAAGGACTCTCGATGAACCCTGAACACGTTGCTGACCCCTATTTGCACGCCCTGCTGCGCCTGCCCGGCCTGTTCGGGGCGATTTTTTCGCGCGATGGGCGCTGGGTGGCCTGGACCTGGGCGCGCGTCGGCCCCACCATGCAGGTTTTTGCTGCGCCGACCGACGGCTCCGCGCCGCCCGTCCAGCTGACCGCCACCGGCGAAAATACGCACGCCGTCAGCTGGACCCCTGACAGCAGCGCCGTAATCGTCGCGCATGACCACGA
The DNA here is from genome assembly GCA_030853735.1 of Chloroflexota bacterium. Classification (GTDB taxonomy): domain Bacteria; phylum Chloroflexota; class Chloroflexia; order QHBQ01; family JAICKM01; genus JAICKM01. The sequence goes on along the minus strand of JALYUO010000279.1, from coordinate 3,782 downwards.
CGGCGATGAGCGGGTGCGCCTGTTCCGCGTGGACCTAGCCCAGCCGGGCGCGTTGCAACCGCTGACCGAGGCCGACCCCGCCTACTTTTTGCACGGCGGCGAACTGCACCCCAGCGGTCGCTGGCTGATCTATGCCGCCAACTTCGATGCCGCCACCGGGCAAGAGATCGAGCCGACCTGGGTCTATCGCCACGATCTGCAAAGCGGCGAGCGGCGCGTGCTGGCCCGCCCCGCCAAAGGCGGCCACCCCAGTCCCGACCTGAACGAGCAAGGCACCCATATTCTCTACAACCGTCAGGATCTGGACCCGGCGGGCAATCAGGTTTGGTTGGTGGACATCGAGGGAGCCGATGACCGCGAGATCCTCAATTACGGCCCGGCGGTCAAGGTCTGGGCTTCATGGTTCCCTGATGGGCAGCGGGCCATCGTGTTGGCCGAAACGCCCACCCACCGGCGCGTCGAAGTCTGGGATCGGCTCACCGGGGGCACGCGCGTCCTGCTGGATGACCCAGCGCGTAACATCGAAAGCGTGGCGATCCCCGCCGGCAGCGACGGGCGCACCGCCGTGCTGGTCGAAGTGCGCGATGCCGGCGCGCACGCTTCGCTGCTCGACACCGAGACCGGCGCAGAGTACGCCGTGCCCACCGTGCCCGGCAACCTCATCCCGTTGTACCCGCTTGGTGATTCGATCAATACCACCGCAGAATCACTGCAAACCTCCGATGCGAACTCCGAACTCAGCCCCCAGCACGCAGAACTCCGTCAGTCGCACTGGATCGCTGCGTATAGCAGCGCGCAGCAGCCGACCGACCTAGTGCGGGTGGATCTCAGCAACCCGCAGCCGGGCGCGTTTATCAGCCTGACCGGCTTGTGGGAGCGCACCGACATCCGGCCGGTGGACTTGGCCTCGGCGCAAAGTATCCATTGGCAGTCTCCCGATGGGCGCAGCATCCAGGGGTGGTGGTATACGGCGACTCCCCCGGCGCGTGGCACCATCGTCTACGTGCATGGCGGGCCGACCGCGCATAGCAGCGATGCGCTCAACACGCAGATTCAATATCTGGTGCGCCAGGGCTTCAACGTGCTGGACCCCAACTACCGGGGCAGCACCGGTTTCAGCGTAGAGTTCCGCGATGCGATCAAAGCCGACGGCTGGGGCGGGCGCGAGCAAGACGACATCCGGGCCGGCATCAGCGCGCTGATCGCCGGCGGCCTAGCCGCGCACGGGCGCGTCGGCGTGACCGGCACCTCGTATGGCGGCTATTCGTCGTGGTGCCAGATCACGCACACGCCCCCCGACTTGGTGGCCGCCGCCGCGCCGATTTGCGGCATGACCGACCTAGTGGTGGACTACGAGACCACGCGGCCCGACCTACGCCCCTATAGCGAAGAGATGATGGGCGGGCGACCCGACCAGGTGCCTGACCGTTATCATGAACGCTCACCGATCCATTTCGTAGACCGTATCCAGGGCCGGCTGCTGATCGTGCAGGGCGCGCAAGACCCTAATGTGACCCCCGCCAACGTGCGGGCGGTGGAGAGCGCCTTGCAAGCGGCGGGCATTCCCTACGAGACCCTGGTCTTTGCCGACGAGGGCCACGGCATCAGCCGGCCCGCCAACCTGCACACGCTCTTGCCGCGCTTGGCCGAGTTTTTTAGCCGCGCCTTCGATCCTGCCCCAGCTGGAGATGGCCCATGAGTTTCGCCACCCGTTCGCTTGGCTATATTGGCTTGGATCTGGAAGGACCAGATACCGCTCCCCTGTTCGAGCGGGCGATCTACGGCTTATTGGTCTTTATCCCCATTGCTGTCCTGGTGCGGCTGCTGCATCTGCCCGAAGTGGCGCTGTTCGTCACCAGCGCGCTGGCGATTGTGCCGTTGGCGAAGATCCTGGGCGCGGCGACCGAGGAGTTGGCGGCACGGGTCGGCTCCGGCCTGGGCGGGCTGCTCAACGCCACCTTCGGCAACGCAACGGAGCTGATTATCGCCGTGGTCGCGCTCAATGCCGGGCTGGTCGAAGTGGTCAAAGCCTCGCTGGTCGGCTCGATCATCGGCAACGTGCTGTTTGTGCTGGGGCTGGCGATGTTCCTGGGCGGGCTGGGGCGCAAGCGGCAGGTGTTTAACCGCACCGGGGCCAGCGCCAACGCCTCGCAATTCGCGCTGGCCGCCGTCGGCTTGGCCGTGCCGCAGTTCTACATCATCGCCACGCACAAAGCGGACCTGCCCACCAGCCAAGCCATTTCGCTCGGCGTGGCGGTGATCCTGCTGCTGGCGTATGTCGCGCAAATGGTCTTTTTCCTGCGGACCCACGCGCACCTCTACAATGACAACGAAGAGGCGGCCTTGCACGAGACGCACGGCTCCGCCTGGACCCCGCGCCATGCGCTGCTAGTGTTGGGCGGGGCGACTGTGCTGATCGCCGGCCTGTCGGAACTGCTGGTCGAAGGCGTGGCCTATCTGACCACGACGCTGGGTTGGAGCGATGCCTTTGTCGGTGTGATCCTGATCGCCATCATCGGCAATGCCGCCGAACATATGACCGCCGTGACCGTGGCCCTGCGCGACCGCATGGAGTTGGCGCTGGCGATTGCCACCGGCAGCGCGCTGCAAATCGCTCTGTTTGTCGCTCCGCTGCTGGTGTTTATCGGGCTACTGCTGGGCAAGCCGATGAACCTCGTGTTCACGCTGTTCGAGCTGGTAGCTATCGGCGTGGCCCTGCTGCTGACGCACTTGGTCGCCCAAGACGGCGAAAGCAACTGGCTGGAAGGCATCCAACTGTTAGCCGCCTATGCGATCTTAGCGGTGGGCTTCTTCTTCGTGTGATAGGGGCAGGCCGTCCCCGAATACGGCGCGAATACCCGAATGGATCGCGGCCAGGGGTAGCCGTGTTTGTAGGGGCGCTGCTTGCCGCGCCCGTGGGCAGGGGCACGCAATACATTGCGCCACTCCAGTTGCATCAGCTGCGTCAGGCGGTAAGGAGCCCAGCGGCTCCCTCGCCCCCGCAGGGGAGAGGGTTGGGGTGAGGGGAGAAAGCCGCCTTACCACTCTGTCTATCGAGAGCTATGGGCTGGTGGGAGGGGGCTCCGCCCCGCGAAGCTGGCCCTACGATCCTGCTACCCTCCGCCGCTGTGCTGGGCCTACTGGTGAGATCGGGGTAAGGCCAGCCTCGCGGGGCGGGGTCCCCTCCCACAACCGAAGCATACCTTTTGTTGCGGCTATAGAACCGCCAAGAACTTGGGTGGAGGTGAAATGAACACTGTCACGGAACTGCACCGCAAGGCGATGGCGCTGGTGGACCAGGGCTTTGCTGCGCGTCGCTTAGGTAACGCTGCCGCCGCACGGGATTTGCTGCGTTGTGCGTTGGAATTGGAAGCCGCAGCAGCACAAATGCTGGAGGCCGATTTTGCTGCCGAACCCTCGCGCTCGGTGCTGTATCGGAGCGCCGCCACATTGGCGATTGATTGTCTTGAGTTGCATCAGGCGGAGCAACTCATTAGCGCCGGCTTGGCCGGTCATCCTCCTACGGCAATTGCCAATGAGCTGCGAGAATTGCTACAGCAGATCCAGGCTAAAGCCAGCAAATTGTCTGGTACAGCATAACCGCAGCAAGTCTTTATTTCTCATCCCCATCTCCTGCCCACTAACTCCCGCAGGGCTTATGCGTTCTCACGTCTGCGGGCTTAGGGCGCGGAATGAGTCGGACTGTGGGAGCGGCCTCCTGGCCGCGCAAGCCTACCCTGACCGCACCGGTGGGGTAGCAGACGAGTAGATCGGGGTATGCC
>JALYUO010000274.1 GCA_030853735.1 Chloroflexota bacterium | reverse complement strand
CTTCCACGCCGGTGGTGATGGGGGTGGCGGCTTGCGAATAGACCAGCACCAGCGCGGCAGAGCCGCCAGGGAAGGTCGGGGTCACATCCAGGGTGCCGGGCGGCAGTTGGGCGATGCCGCCGCGCTGGATAATCATCAGGTTCGTGGTGTATGGAACCACGTTGATCTTGGCGGTGTTGATCAGCGCGCCGGAGAAGGCCAGCAGGCGGGTGACGTAGATGGGCGTGGCCGTCGGGTCAATGGTCACGCCCGCACCCCGGTTGATGAGGGCGAAGCCGAAGAGTGGGTCAACGGCGCTGCCGGCGGTGCCGGTGCCGGTGTAGGTCTGGGCCACCGCCCCGGCGAACTGCAAGCGGCTGGTGGTAAAGCCGGCCGCGAACGTACCCGTCAGCGCCCCGTTGTTGGTGAAGGTGGAGCCGAGTTCATTCAGGATGAAGTTGTTCAGGTTGAGCGTGGCGGTCGCAGGGATGGTGACGTTGCCGTAGACATAGGCGGTCGAACTCAGGTTCAGCGTCTTGGCGGTGGTCGTCGTGTCAATGACCACATTGGGCATATTGCCCTGCGCGCGGAAGACAAAGTTGGTAGCCGTGGCGACGGTGCCGACGTTGAGTGTGCCGCCGCTGAAGTTAACCGTGCCCTGCTGGTTGTAGTCCAGGGATGTCGCAGCCTGTACCAAATTGATCGTGCCGCCCGACATATTCATGACGTTGGTCGGCAGAATCGAGGTGAAGCCGAACGAGGGCGTGGCCGCCGCGTTGGCGACAGTGTTGACGTTGACGGTGCCCGCCGACTGAGTGTACGTAACGGCTACGGTTGCAGTCAGGCGGCTCGCCACGTTCATGGTGCCGCCCTCAATAATAAACTGGGCACCCGCCGTGGCACCCAGCGAGTTGCCCGTGCCCGTGCCGACGTTATATGTGCCGGCAGTCAGGCGCAAGAGACCGCCGTTGGTCGGTGAGGCTCCCTGAGCAACGATGGTGGCGTTGGCGTTGTTCAGCCAGATGCCGCCGGTCGCGGGGATGATGTACGCGGTGTTATAGAAGACCGGGTTGCTGAAGGTGTTCGTGCCGCTGATACGGAAGGTGCCATTGGTGATCAGGAGGAAGCCACTGGTGTTGGCCCCCTGCACCGTGACCGTGCCGCCGGGGTAGAAGTCGAGGACCGAGGCCGCACTGGTGCCCTTGTTCAGCGTGACCCCTTGCCCGCTGGTCGAGCCTTTCAGGTTCAGCGTCGCGCCGGCATTATTCGTCCAGGTGGCATTGGCCGCACCAGTGAAGGTGATAGCAGCCTGCGAGGCGTTGCCGTTCTGGCTGAAGTCAATCGTGCCGCTGTTGGTCAGGCTGCCGCCGAGCGAGAGGGCGTGCGTCGTCACAGCACCGGTGGGGTTGGCCTGGAAGATGCCGCCACCGGCGACGGTCACGTTGGTGGTCACGGTGAGCGGACGGCCGGTCGTTGGGTCGAATTGCAGCACGCCCGACGCGCCCTGGCCGACCGTGACGCTATTGGCGACAGCGGCAATGTCAATCGTCACCGTCGTGGCGTTGGCGATGGTCACATCATCCGCCGCCGTGGGCACGGTGCCGCTGCTCCAAGTGGCCGGATTGCTCCAGTTGCCACTGGCGATGGAGGTGATGATGACAAGGGGCGCTTTGGGCGGCGGCGGGGCCACGGGGGCCAGGCGCGGCACGCCGGCCGGGATACCCGCCAGTGGGGGCACGTCGGTCACGATCTGGGCCGTCCGGGAGGGATCGTCTGGGCGAGTCGGGCGGGGCGGTGCGTCATTGGGGGGCGCGATGTGGCCCTGGCTCTGCGCGGTGCCGGCGGGGGCGGCCGCCCCCCCGCGGTCCGGTGCGGGGTAGTGGGCGCTGGTCGGCCGAATGGCAACGAGCAGCCCGCTGCCCAGGACCAACATCACGAGCAGCAGAACCAAGCCCCAGCTGAAGCTGCGCTTATGACTAGTGAGACGATTCATAACAATGGATCCTTCCCTGAGAGCGTATCTGGCGGTGGATAAAAACAAATATAGCGGGTGCCGATGCGGGTAGAACCAGGAGCTAACAGTGTGGGCCAACAATAAGCGCGTCGCTGCCCAGAGCGGCACAGCCAGAAAATATGGAGCAACGCACCATGCAGGTTGCTACCCGCACGCTGAGGAGCCACTCGATTAAGATAGAGATGAATAGAGACTGAGGTAATCCTACCACAGCCGCAGAGTCCTGTCAATCGGCGGCAATTAGCAATTAGGTCACAGAAAGGTCACAGATTTATACAAAGTGTCATAAAAACCGGCCAGAACACGACGTGTTCTGGCCGGTGACTGGCGCGGGGGACAGGCATCCCTGCCCCCAGCGCGGGTTAGCGGGTCGGGATGCCGCCCAGACAGTTGCCGCGCGGGTTCGTCACCGCCAAATAGACGATCTTGGCGATTTGCCCGCGGAAGGCGTAGTTGTTGGGCCGGAACGTGTGGTCGTCATAGCCACTGATGGCCCCGTGGCAGACCGCCGTCTCGATGAACGGGTAGAACACGTTGTCGCGCGCCACATCGGTGAAGGTCGGCGTGGGCGGGTTGATCAGCGTGAAGCCGGCCCCCAACACCACGATCTTGGTCAATTGCCCGCGCGTCACGAAGTTCGACGGGCGGAAGTAGGGTCGCCGCGCGCTGTCGCACGGTTCCGGCGCGCCGGTCTGGCTGTTCACCCCACCGCAACTGTAGCCAGTCACGATTTGGCGGGCCGCCGCCGTCTCGATCAACTGATAGAAGACGTTGTCGGGCGTGACATCGGTGAAGGTGCGGCTGTCCAACGCGGGCGGCGTGACCAACGGGATGTTGAAGGCCAACGTCACGATCTTGGTCATCTGGCCGCGCGTCGTGTTGTTGAACGGCCGGTAGGTGCCGTCGCTGTAGCCGGAGATCACGCCATGACAGGCTAGATAGTACACGCCGGTGTAGTAGTAGGCCGTTGGGTCGGTCACGTCCGTGAAGCGGATCGTGCAAGGCGTCGCCGTCGCGGCCGGGGTGCCCGTCGCTGTCGGGGTCGTCGCCACGCTCGTCGCCGTCGCCGTGCCCGTGGCGCAGGGTAGCCCGCTCACCGTTAGCGTGTAGCTCGCACAGCCGCGCGTGTTGGTGTATTCATCCACCACGATCACCAGCGCCGTGTTACCCGGCACGGTCACACTCAGCGTCCGCTGCCCGATCACCCCGTCGCTGCCCGAATCGCCCAGGTAGTGAGCGGCCAGGTTGTTGGGGTCAAAGCTGCCTTGATAGAGGTTGACCTGCACGCCGTCGCTGGTGCTGCCGCAGCCGGAGCCGTTGACCAGCACAGTGATGCACTGTGGGCTGCTGCTGGTGTTGGTCACGGTGTAGGTATCATAGTTGTAGGGGGCGGTGCCGAAGGTGCCGGGATAGCCGTGCGGCGCCGCACAGGAGCTAGGGGCACCGGTGGCCGACACCACGCTGGTATGGCTGGGGTCGCTGGGGCCGATGCTGCCGCTAAAGGTCTGGATCGCGCCGGGGCAAGCCGTCGCGGTGGCCGTCACGGTCGCCGTGTTGGCCGGCGGGGTCTGCGTCGCGGTGCTGGTCGCGGTGTCTGCCGGTGCCGTCTGCGTCGCGGTGCTGGTCGCGGTGTCCGCCGGTGCCGTCTGCGTCGCGGTGCTGGTCGCGCTAGGTGCAACGCTTGTTTGCGTCTGCGTTACCGTCGGTGGCACCGTCAACGTGATAGTCGGCAAGATGCTAGTCGCCGTCTGCGTCGTGGTTGCGCTGGGGGCCACAGTAGTCGCTGTGCGCGTCGTGGTCGCGGTGTTTGCCACAGGGGTCGTCGTCTGGGTCGTGGTCGCGCTGGCCGGCAGCACGGTCAGCGTAATCGTCGGCAGGATGCTCGTGGCCGTCTGGGTCACTGTCGTCACTGGGGTGGCGGTGGTCGTCGCCGTGCTTGCCGGCGCAGTGGCGGTCCGCGTGGTCGTGGCCGTGGTGGGCACCACCGTCTGCGTGGCGGTCGCGCTGGCCGGCAGCACGGTCAGCGTAATCGTCGGCAGGATGCTCGTGGCCGTCTGGGTCACTGTCGTCACCGTGGTCGCCGTGCGGGTCACGGTCGGTATCGTTGTAGCGGTTTGCGTCACCGTCGGAACGCTCGTCAACGTCGCCGTGTTCGGGATGGTCGTCACCGTGGCCGTAGCGACCACACAGCCCAGCGTGTAGGTCTGTTGCGTGGCGGCCGGCGCGCCGGCGTTGCACTGGCTCTGCGTGTAGACCGTGGTGTTCTTCTGCACGCCGATAGCTCCCACGGTCGCGTTGGCCGCGCCGAAGGTGCCATAGACAATGCTATAGGTGGTTTGCCCTTCTTGGAACACCACCTCGTAGTTGCTGTCGCTGCCGGCTAAACAGGTGGTGGCCCCGTTGTAGCGGCAGGCGCGCCACTCGACATAGAACGTCCGATTGGGCGCAACGCCGGTGGTCAGGGTGAAGACCCCTTTACCGGTCGCGCCGGTGATCTGGTCGGTGGCGAAGGGGAAGATATTGTAGGTGGAGCCGGTATGGGGTAGGCAGCCGGTGTAGAAGAAGTCGTCGGCTGTGCCGAAGCTCAGGTAGCCGTTGGAGCCGGCTTGAGCCGTGTTGTAGGTCTGGTCATAGAGCGTCACGGGGAACGGTAGAGTGATCCCCGTGCCACAATCGTCGCAGTGGTTGCCGATGTCGGTCACGCCGGGCACGATTACGCCGGCACCGGAGGTGACGGTGTAGGTCTGGCCCAGCGGGCAGGCCGTCGCCGTGGCGGTTGCCGTGTTCGCCACGGCGGTCGCGGTGCTGGTTGCCGTGTTCGCCACAGCGGTCGCGGTCGTAGTTGCGCTGGCGGCCACGGCGGTCGTGGTCGCGGTGGGCGTGCCCACGGGGGGGAACTTGAAGTTGCCGATGCGCGTGCGCCAAGCGAAGGCTGCGGTCGCCGCGTAGTACTCCTGGGTGTACCAGAAAGTGCTATCGTCGGTCGGGTCCACCGTCATGTCGCTGTAGTCGCCCCAGCGATTGCCGGTTTGCAGTTGGCTGCCGGTGCCGGCGAACAGGGTCGCCTCACCCTGCGCCAGCGTGTTCAGCGGATCGGTTGCCAGCCGGCCGGCATAGCGGACCTGGGGGAAGCTAGTGGCGCTGGACGCGCTGAAGCCGAGGGCCATGTTGCCGGCCCCGTCCATCGCGGCGCTGCCCATCCAGCGCGAGGTGGCATCGGGCTGGTAGGTGCTCTCCTGGAAGACGGTGACCGGCCCAGCGGTGACGTTGCGGAGCTCAAACCAACGCGGAGCCGCCACGCCGCCATTGCTCGCGGCAACCGAGTAGTTGCCGACGACCGCTTCGTGGCCGTCGCTGAACTTGCGGTAGGCCAAGCGGAACATCAGGCGGTCGCCGATGCCGTCTAAGTTATCGGGGCTGCCCAACTGCGGCACACAGGCGGGCGTGGCTCCAAACCCGCACAGGCCGGTAAATGCGGCGGCGGCCGGGCTGGCGAAGAGGGTGAAGGTCGAGTTGGCCGGCGTGGTGAAATCCACATGGAAGTGGAAGGTACGGTAGGCACCTGTGTCCGGGAACTCCACAAAGGTCGCCGGCGCGCCGGCGGTCGGCAAGGTAGAGCCGTCAAGATCGGCGGGCAGGGCCACCGACTCGTTGGGACCGCCCGTGACCCCCGTGCTGACAAAGGTGGCCGAGAGGCCGGCCAGCATCCGTGTGCGGTCGAAGGCGAACGGCTGCGGCCCCAAGAAGGCGGTGCCGGCGGTGTTAAACACGTTCATGCTCATGTAATAGGCATCGGGCCACACGCCCAGGTGCGGATAATCGAAGAATTTGTTGCCCAGGTGGAAACCATAGCGGTTGTAGCTGCCGGTGGCATCGTTGGTGGTGGACACCGCGATGCACTCGTCAGTGGGCACGCTGGTCCCGGCAAACTGGCTAATCAGCCAGCGATTCGCCAGCTGGTCATAGAGTACGACCGGGTCGCCGTTCCCATTGTTCTGGCAGACCCCGCCAAAGCCCGCCCAAATGCTGGAAATGGCGCTGGGGCCCAGCACGGAGGCACCGGTTGTCTTGTTGAAGACTTGATAGCCCTCGTTGACAATCTGCACATACTGGGTCGCTCCGACTTCGCCGTCGGTGTCGGGCGGCGCGCAGTTGCAGTTGACACCGGGGAAGGCCACGCCGTCGAAGCTGAGGATCGGGGTCGGCATCGCCAGGGGAGCCAGCAGGTTCTGTACGGCTGAGGAATCGGGCGCATTCTGGTGCCGCAGGCCGACCGCCGGGTTGCGGTTCGCCTCGCGCTGCGGCTGCATTCGCAGCGGCAGCTGCGGCATCTCGCGCAACGGCGGCGAGGTGTCGTTGTTGTAGGAGGAGCCGACCACCACCGTGCCGGGCAGCGCACCGCCGGGCGGCACCGCTGGGGCTGCTAGGCTCGACCGCAGCTGAAACGCGCCGAGCGCAACGAGCGTCAACAGTAGCGCGGTGAGCAGTAAGCGCCGGCGACTGCTGTGCGGTAATAGAGTAGGAAACATATACGATTCCTTCCTGTAGAGGGGTAGAGGGTGGAGAGATCGTAGAGCGGAGAGTGCGTAGGCGCGTAGCAATATCGTTGCACACTGCCATGAGCACCCCCATTATAGCACAAGATCCAACCGAAAGCGATCTGTTTTGTCGGTGCCGCAAACGCAAAACGGCCGGAGAGGACACCTCTCCGGCCGCTTCGGCTAGGCGCGCCCGCCGACGGGCGCACGCTGGTTAGCGCGTCGCAGTGCCGGCGGAGCAGTTGCCGCGCGGGTTCGTCGCCGCCAAATACACGATCTTGGCGATTTGCCCGCGGAAGGCGTAGTTGTTGGGCCGGAACGTCCCATCACTGTAGCCACTGATGATGCCATGGCAGACCGCCGTCTCGATGAGCGGATAGAACACATCGGCGCGCGCCACATCGCTGAAGGTCGGCGTGGGCGGGTTGATCAGCGTGAAGCCGGCCCCGATCACCACGATCTTGGTCAATTGGGCGCGGGTCACGAAGTTCGACGGGCGGAAGTAGGGTCGCCGTGCGCTGTCGCACGGTTCCGCCGCGCCGGTCTGGCTGTTCACGCCGCCGCAACTGTAGCCGCTCACGATTTGGCGGGCCGCTGCCGTCTCGATCAACTGATAGAACACGTTGTCGGGCGTGACATCGGTGAAGGTGCGGTTGGCCGCCGGCGGCGGGGTCACGAGCGGGATATTGAAGGCCAGCGTCACGATCTTGGTCATCTGGCCGCGCGTCGTGTTGTTGAACGGCTTGTAGGTGCCGTCGCTGTAGCCACTGATCACGCCCCGGCAAGCGAGGTAGTACACGCCGGTGTAGTAGTAGGCCGTTGGGTCGGTCACGTCCGTGAAGCGGATCGTGCAGGGCGTCGCCGTCGCGGCCGGGGTGCCCGTCGCCGTCGGGGTCGTCGCCACGCTCGTCGCCGTCGCCGTGCCCGTGGCGCAGGGTAGCCCGCTCACCGTCAGCGTGTAGCTCGCACAGCCGCGCGTGTTGGTGTATTCATCCACCACGATGACCAGCGCCGTGTTGCCCGGCACGGTCACACTCAGCGTCCGCAGCCCGATCACCCCATCGCTGCCCGAATCGCCCAGGTAGTGGGCGGCCAGGTTGCTGGGGTCAAAGCTGCCTTGATAGAGGTTGACCTGCACCCCGTCGCTGGTGCTGCCGCAGCCGCCGCCGTTGACCAGCACGGTGATGCACTGCGGGCTGCTGCTGGTGTTGGTCACGGTGTAGGTATCATAGTTGTAGGGGGCCGTGCCGAAGGTGCCGGGATAGCCGTGCGGAGCCGCACAGGAGCTGGGGGCACCGGTGGCCGACACCACGCTGGTATGGCTGGGGTCGGTGGGGCCGATGCTGCCGCTAAAGGTCTGGATCGCGCCGGGGCAAGCCGTCGCGGTGGCCGTCACGGTCGCCGTGTTGGCCGGCGGGGTCTGCGTCGCGGTGCTGGTCGCGGTGTTCGCCACAACGGTCTGTGTCGCCGTCGCGCTCGGCGGGACCGCTGTGAGCGTCACGCTCGGCGGAACTACCGTGAGCGTCGCGCTCGGCGGGAGCACCGTGAGCGTCGCGCTCGGCGGGAGTACCGTGAGCGTCACGCTCGGCAGGACCACGGTCAACGTGACCGTCGGCAAGATGCTAGTGGGCGTGACCGTCGGGGTGGCGGTGCTGCCGACTGCTGTCTGCGTTTGCGTCGTGGTCGCCTGGGTCGTGCTGGTCGCGCTCGGTACGCTGGTCCGGGTCGTGGTCGGCACAGTGGTGTTGGCTACGGTGCTGGTGGTCGTAACGGTTGCGCTCGGTGGGCCGGCGGTCGGCGTACCCGTCCCGTTACAACTGACCGGAACGTAGTCCACGCGCGTACCCGCTGCCAGCACGGCGGTGTTGCAGGAGTAGGCGGTGTACTGGCCGAAGTTCAGTTGCACACCACTGCTGGCTTCCGCACCGTTGTTAGCGTTCGCTCCGTAGATGATCGAGATTGTCGGCAACGTTTCATTGAACAGGATCTCGAAGTTAGCGTCGCCGGTGTGGTTGAAGTAGGTCGTTTGCCAGCGCACCACAAACTGACGAGTAGGCGCGACACCCGTGGTCGCCGTGTAGATACCGTGCGTCATGGTCATCGCGTCAGTGAGAAAATCGTCGAAGTAGGGAAAGATGGTCGGTCCGAATGCACCGCCGGTATTGGCCGTGATCGGCAGGCAAGGGGCCGGCGGCCCAAACACGTTCGGGTTGTTGGACGTGAACTGCAAGTTGCCGTTGGAGCTAACGTTGGCCGACGCATACGGCGTGCCGTAGAACGTGACCGGGAAGGGGAAGGTCAGGCTGGTAGCGCAGTCATCGCAATGGTTGCCGGTGTCGTTGGTGGCCGGGACTAGGGTCGCTGCCGCAGTGGTGATCGGCTGGTAGGTGACACCCTGGCAGACCACAGTGGCCGTCGCGGTTGGCGTGGTTGAGAGGGTGGGGGTCACGCTCGGCCCACTGGTCGGGGTGCCGGTGGTGGTCGCCGTGGGCAGCGCGCCGCAGGGGTTGATGCTCAACGTGTAGGTGGCGCAGCCCAGGTTGGGGCTGACTTCGGCCACCACCACGACGGCAGTCTGCCCGGTCGCTAGGTTGAACGAGTAGCTAGAGCTGGCTCCAGCGGCCCCGCCGTCAGCCAGGTAGTTGTTCTGGATGTTCGCCGGGTCGTAGCTACCCAGGTAGGTAGCGCTCTGCACGGCGTTGTTGCCGCACGCCTGGGTCAGGCTGACCGTGACGCATTGGCTGCTGCCGCTGCTGTTGGTGTAGGTGTAGCTCTTGTAGTGGCGGACAAATGTGTCGCTGACCGCAGAGACCGCCTTCGGCGCAGCGCAGGTGCTGACCGGGCTGCCGAGACCCAAGCGCCCGGTTTGCGTCGGCGCAGCGGTGGTGATCGAGTCGGTGACGTTGGTCGCCCCCACGCATTGCGTCGTTGTGGCGCTGGGAGTGGTCGTAAAGGTGGGCGGCGCCGTCGTAGTGGGGGTCGGCGTGACCGTCAGCAACGGTACACAACTGGGGAACTTGAACGAACCAATCCTCGTGCGCCAATCGCGCAGCCCCGTCACCGAGAAATACTCGTTAGTGTACCAGAAGGTACACTCATCGCTGGGGTCCACACTCAGGTCACTGTAGTCCCCCCAGCGCGGGGCCGCCGGGAAGTCTTCCGAGCCCGTGCCCGCGAACAGCACCGCTTCGCCCTGACTAAGCATACCGAGGGGGTCAGTCCCCAGCCGCCCGGCGTAGCGCAGGTCGGGGAAACTCGTCGTGCTCGAACTGCTAAAGCCCAGCGCGATATCGCCCGACCGGTCCATCTGCGCGCTGCCCATCCAGCGGAATAGCCCGTCGGTCGGTGCATACGTGCCCTGCTGGAACACCGTCGGCGTGACGCTGTTGGGGTTGCGGAACTCATACCAACGCACTCCGGTGATGCCGTTCGGGCTAGCCGGCCCGGCGTTCACTGTGTGGTTCACCACCAATGTCTCAATGCCGCCCAGGTTGCGATACGACAGCCGGTGCATGAAGCGCCCTGCGGTGGTTTCCAGTTTGGCGGTGGTACCCGGCTGCGGCACACAGCGTTCGCGCATCGCGCCGCAGGTGACGTCGTTCCAGGGCGCGACCGCAATCGCAAACGGCCCGGTGAAGGTCGAGGAGGCCGGGGTCGTGAAATCGGCGTGGAACTTGTACTCGTTGATCACGCCGGCGGCCGGGTTAAAGGGGTCCATGAAGTAGTTGGGGCTGCCGGAGGGCGGCGCGGGGCCGTTCAGATCGCTGGGCAAGCGCCCGCCTTCGTTCGGCGTGGCAAAATAAACCTGGGTGGCCGTGGCATCGCCGACCAGCATCTTGGCGCGGTCGAAAGCATACACCGAGCCGGCAAAGGCATTGCCGGGGCCGAATTGGTTGGCCGCCATGTAGTAGCCGTCGGGCCACACGCCCAGGTGCGGATAATCCTCAAACGCGCCGGCCACCGGGCTGGTCACGAAATCGTAGCGGTAGTAACTACCCGTCGCATCGGGGCCGGTGGAAATGGCGATACACTCATGGGTGAAATCGCTCTGGCTGACGAAGTTGAACTGGCTGACGAGCCAGCGGCTGGCAAGCCCATCATAGAGAGCAATCGGGTCGCCGTTGTTATAGGTTTCGCAGACCCCGCCGAAGCCCTGCCAAAGGTTATTGATGTTGGTGGGGCCATAGAGAGAGGTGCCGGTCTTGCTAAAGACCTGGAGTTGGGAATTGACAATCTGGAGATACTGGGTGCGGCCCACCGCGCCGTCGGTGTCGGGCGGAACCGGACCGTTCTGGTTGTACATCCCGTCGAAGTTGGCAATGGGGGTCGGCATCACGAGCGGGCTGCGGGCGCTTTGCCGCGCCGGGTCCAGCCCCGTGGCGTTGCCGCGCTGATTGTAGATGAAGGGGTTTTCGTTGGCCTCCACCTTGTCGCGCTGCTGCGTTATGCGGGCGGGCAGGCTCGCCAGGGCGGGCGAGGTGTCGCTTTTGAGCGCGGTGCGGACCAGCGGACTACCGGGCCGGCCGCTGCCGAGCGTGGGGCCGACGTCCGCATCCGCGCCGGGGCGGGCGGCAAGGGTGTTCGCGCCGGCTGCACCGAGGGCCAACCCCAACAGGGCCAGCATTACCACGATCTGCAATGATCGTTTGCGACGTGTCATGAGACTCCATTCCTTTCTGATACGAAGGCCCGTTCTGTAAAACGTAAGCGGGAAAGTAACCATCTCGTAAGAGTGAGCAGGATGTGAGGAGCAGCACAAACAGTCTCCGGCAAACTCCCTTCGCGTTCCGGCGGGCGTGGCCCAGCGTTCTGTCCCATTCGCTGATCCCCACTAAACGCAGGGCACGCTGCGACTGACCACAAGGCAACAAGCGTGAGTCGAAGTGAGTCTTAGTATATGATCAGAGCACACCGGAGTCAAGGATACGGACTGCCGTGACAGGGCTTATGCGTTCTCGCGTCGGCGGGCTTGGGGGCGCGCAATGAATCGGACGGTGGGAGCGGCCTCCTGGCCGCGCAAGCCTACCCGTACCGCGCAGCTCGGGTAGCAAACGAGTAGATCGGGGTATGCC
>JALYUO010000270.1 GCA_030853735.1 Chloroflexota bacterium | reverse complement strand
CTCCTACAGTTAGTGCTATACAATACGTTTCACGTTTTACGCTTTCTCGCCCACAATCTCGATCTCGGTCTCCAACGCGAGGCCCGTCTGGTCCAACACCCGTGTGCGAGCGAGGTCAAGCAGGGCCAGCACGTCGCCGGCGGTCGCGCCACCCAGGTTCATCATAAAGTTGGCGTGGCGCGGCGAAAACTGCGCGTTACCGTGGCGGTGGCCTTTCAGCCCCACCAGTTCAATCAGGCGGCCCGCCGAGTCGCCGGGCGGGTTCTTGAAGGTGGAGCCGGCGCTTTTGCCCTGCGGCTGCGTCGCTTGGCGATGGGCTAGATACGCGCGCATCCGGCGTTCGCCTTCGGCCTTCGTGCCCCGCGTCAGCCGCATCTCCACCTCGACAATAATCTCTGCTGGCGACAGCCCGCGCCGGGCATACGCGCCGTGCGCCTTGAAGCGGCTGGTGCGATAGCCCAGCGCCAGTGCGTTCACCGGATACTCCACGACCGCATCCGTCGCGTCCAGCACCCATACGCGCGTCAGGTGGCCCGCCATGTCGCTGCCGTGCGCGCCCGCGTTGCTGACCACACCCGCGCCCACTGAGCCAGGGATGCTGTTGCCCCACTCGGCCCCCAACCAGCCTTCGGCCACGCTGATCCGCGCCAACTGTGTCCACAGCACGCCCGCGTCCACCCGCCAGAGCGACTGCGTGCCCTCCGCCTCGCGCGCCGGCGGCAGCGGCGTGCCATCGGCAGCCGGCACGGTGCGGCTCACCCCTTGCGCCCGGTCGCGGATCACCAGCCCGCGCACCCCGCCGTCGCCCACCAGCAGGTTGGTGCCGTTGCCGATGACCAGGAAGGGCACCCCCAGCCGCCGCGCCGCCCGCACCGCGCCGATTAGCGCGTCGCGGCTCGTGGCCGTCACGAAGTAATCCGCCGGCCCGCCGATCCGCAGCGAGGTATAGCGGCTCATTGGCTCCTGCTCCACCACGGCTAGGCCCGTCGCGCTGCTAAGTTCTGCGCGAATGTCCTGCATCAAGGTCGCACTCATCGCTTTCCACCCATCGGACTGTGGGAGCGGCCTCCTGGCCGCGATAGGCTTGCCATACCCCACTCTTGGCCTGCGCTGCCCACCGGTCGCGCAATAGCCGGCTGCCTGCTAAAGCGAGCGCATCGCGGCCAGGAGGCCGCTCCCACAGACGCGCTTGCCGGCAGCACAGGGGCACAATGGTGATCCTTTAGCCACAGCATAGTCATACTGCGGCACCTATGCCGGTCTGCAAAACCGCTTCGCCCACCTTCCACACATCCCCGGCTCCCATGGTTAATAGTACGTCGCCATCGTGCAGTAGTCCGCCGACAATCTCCGTTGCCGCCGCTAAATCCGGCGCGTAGTGGCCTTTGCCCGGCGCAATAGCGTTGATGCGGTCCACCAACTGGCGGCTGCTCAGGCCCAGCGTGTCGGTCTCGCGCGAGGCATAGATTTCGGGAATGATCGCCACGTCGGCGGTCGCCAGCACGGCGGCGAAAGCGTCCAGGAAGTCGCGGGTGCGGGTGTAGGTGTGCGGCTGGAACACGACCACCAGCCGCCGATCCGGCAGATGCCGGCGCGCCGCCGCCAGCGTAACCGCAATCTCGGTCGGGTGGTGGGCGTAGTCGTCTACTACCAGCACGCCACCGACCGTGCCCTTGCGCTGGAAGCGCCGCCCCGTGCCGTGGAAGCGTCCCAGCGCCGCCGCCGCATCCAATGGCCCCACGCCGACCGCGCCCGCCGCACCCATTGCCGCCAGCGCGTTCAGCACATTATGCGCGCCCGGCAGCAGCAGATGGACGGTGGTAATATGCCGCCCGTCTAACACCACCACAAAGTCGCTGCCCCCCGCCGCGTTGGGTTGCACACTGTGGGCCTGCCACAGGCAATCCGGCGTGCTGCCATACAGTTGCACCCAGCGATCCTCACCGGCCGCGCCGGCCCAGGCATGGGCTAGTCTATCGTGCAACTGCCGTGCGCCGTGGTCATCACCACAGAACAACAACGTGCCGCCGGGCCGCACATTGCCGGCGAAGCGGTGGAACGCGGCACGGATCGCCGTCAGATCGCCGTAATAATCCAGATGATCGGCTTCCAGGTTCGTGACCACCGCGACTTGCGGGCGCAGTTCCCAGAACGAGCGGTCATACTCGTCGGCTTCGGCCACCAGTTCCGGCCCGCCACCCCAGTGCCCGCCGGTGCCCAGGTCGCTGATCACGCCGCCGACCAGGAACGCTGGGTCGCGGTCCGCCTCGCGCAAAATCCAGGCAATCATCGCCGTGGTGGTCGTCTTGCCGTGCGTGCCGGCCACGGCCACGCCAGTGCGCTCATCCATCAACTGCCCCAACACGACCGCCCGCTTGACCACCGGCGTGCCCGCCGCCCGCGCCGCCGCCAATTCGGGATTGCTCTCCGGCACCGCGCCCGTCAGCACCACCTGATCGGCCACCGCCAAGTCCGGGTTATCGGCGGCATGGCCCACGCGCACGGATGCCCCGCGCGCCCGCAGCGCCGCCAGCGCCGCCGAGTCGCCCACGTCGGAGCCGCTCACCCGGTCGCCCCGGTCCAGCAGTGCATGGGCGAGGACGTTCATGCCCGCGCCGCCTATGCCGATAAAGTGCCAGTGTGTCATTCTGTGATCCGTGGGCCGTGGGCCGTGGGCCGTGGGCCGTGTGCTGTGAGCCGTGTGCTGTGGGCCGTGGGCCGTGGGCCGTGGGCCGTGAGCCGTGGGCCGTCAGTCGTTGGTCGTTGGTCGTCGGTCATCCATTATCTGCTGCCCCTCGTCTCAGCCTGCGAAGGCAGGCTTTGTAGCTGTAGCCGCGACTTTAGTCGCCCCGTGCGGCGGTCGCCCCGTCGCCTACAGCACCGTGCGAACGACGCGCCAGATGACATAGACGACGAACAGCAGCAAAAACAGCGCGATAGCGGCGGTGCCGAGACTGGCCCAGTTTTGCGCGCCCGATGAGCCGCCCAGCCCCACCGCGACTGTCGGCAGATCCAGCGCGAGCGCCCCCGTCAAGGGATCGCTGCCGTTCTTGGCGACGAACTGCTGATAGTAGCCCGATATAACGCTCAGGGTAAAGACAGTGCCCAGCGCGCCGAAAATCAGACCCATGATCTTGCCCAGCAAGCCCACCGCCATGCTGTTACCGAGTTTGCGGGCGATCCAGGCCGAAAACAGCACCAGCAGCAGGAAAAATACTGCGACCGCTAGTTGCTGCTGGGCATCACTGAAGGCCACCGTCGGCGCTTTGATCTCGTTCTCGTTGCCGTTGAGGGCAATGCCAAGAAATTGCGCGCCGACCCCAATGATCTTGTTGATGAGCAGCACCAAGCGCGGGCCGATGCGGTCGGCGACAATGGCCGAGAAGACCGCGCCGACCACCCAGATCGCCATGTACTTCCAGCCGATGAGAAAGCCGAGAAAGGCGGTGGCGACGACAAACGCCACTTCGAGCCACAGCCAGTCAATGTTGAGCGTCATGTGCGGGTCTCCTCTCTGGCTGCCACGCGGCGGCGCAGGCGCAACAGGGATCGGCGGCGCGTGGCTCCGGGGGGAGCCGCTTCCGCCCGCACGCGGCGCACCCGTTGCGGGGCCACGCCGTAGCGCGAAATGTTCAGCAACAGCCCGATAGCGGCCATCGTGACCGCCAGCGAGGTGCCGCCGTAGCTGATGAACGGCAACGTGATGCCGGTGAAGGGGATCGCGCCACTGACCGAGCCAATATTGACCAGGGCTTGCACCCCGATCCAGGCGGTGATGCCGACCGCCAGCAGGGTGCCGTAGCTGTCGCGCGCGCGCAAGGCCGTGCGGGTGCCGCGCCAGATCAGCAGCGCGAACAGCCCCAGCAGCACCAACGCGCCCACAAAGCCCCATTCTTGGCCCAAGATGGCAAAGATCGTGTCGGTGAACTGCTCCGGCAGCCAGCCGAACTTTTGCCGCCCCGCGCCCAGCCCCTGACCGAATAGCCCGCCCGACCCCAGCGCCATGCGCGACTGCGCGATGTGGTAGCCCGCGCCCAACGGATCGCTGTCTGGGTCCAGGAAGGTTGCCAGCCGGTCGTTGCGATACGAAGCGGTGAACATCAGCAGGTAGAAGACGAAGCCGCCCAGCACCATGCTGCCCAGGAAATGGATCATGTGCGCCCCGGCGATAAAGAAGATCGAGACCCCGATGGCGACCAACACCAATGTCGTGCCCATGTCGGGCTGGCGGATGACCAAGAAGGCGATGATGCCCATGACCACGCCGAAGGGGATCAGGCCGTAGGTCAGGTCACGCACCTTCTGGCCTTTTTGCGACAGCCAATCGGCCAGATACAAGACCAACACAAGTTTACATAACTCGCTAGGCTGTAGATTGAACGGGCCAATGTAGAGCCAGCGATGCGCGCCGTTGATGTTCGGGCTGATCGCCGCCGGGCCGAACAGCACCAGCAGCAATAGCAGTAGCGTCAGGCCCATGGCCGGCACCGAAAACCTGCGCCAGAAGGGGTAGGGCACCACGGTGAAGATCACCAGCCCGACCAGCGCGGTGAGCAGGCTTTGGATGTGTTTGAGCGCAAAGGTGGCCGGGTTGGTGTCGGCGGTCAGCGCCTGGGCATAGGTGGCCGAATAGACCATGATCACGCCAATCAACGCCAAGCTGAGGACGGCGGCCAAGATCCAGTAGTCGGGCCGGCGGTGCAGGTTAGTGTCGAAGGTGCGCGGTCGGTTGGCTGGAGCCACCGCAACGGGCCCACTGCGCGATAGCAGACTCATGCCGATGCCTCCTGTGCCGCGTCTGCTGCGGCGGCGATCTCCGCGACAATGGCCCGGAACTGCGCGCCGCGATCAAACTCGTTGGCAAACATCCCGAATGACGCGCAACCCGGCGAGAGCAGCACCGCGTCGCCGGGCTGGGCAAAGCTGTAGGCGAAGCGCACGGCCCGCGCGAACTGGTTGTCGCGGCCCAGCACATTGGCTCCCGCCGCGATGAGTGCGTCATAGAGCGCGGGGGTGGCGCTGCCTTCCAGCAGCACGACCGCCCGGCAACGCGCCGCGATAACAGGAGCCAGCGCGCCGAACTCCGACCGCTTATCTGCCCCACCCGCAATCAACACCAATGGCTCGGCTAGCGCGGCCAGCGCGACCTCGACGGCGGCGGGCGTAGTGGCCGTCGTGTCGTTGTAGAAGGACACTCCGTTCACGGTTGCCACCCATTCCAGCCGGTCGGCCACACCGCGGAAGGAGCGCAAGGCCGCCTGCACCGCGTCTAGCGGCACGCCGGCCAGCAGCGCCAACTGTGCCGCGCAGCAGGCGTTTAGCCGATTGTGCCCACCCGGCACCGCCAAATCCGCCGTCGCCAGCAGCACCCGCCGTGCGCCGTTGTCGGCGTACCAGACCAGATCCGCGCCTTCTACATACACGCCCGGCCCCGGCCCCGCCGCGTCGGGCGCGTGGTGGCCGAACCAGACGACGCGGCCCGGCGCGCGCGCGGCAAACGCTTGGCCGTAGGCATCGTCGCCGTTGAACACCGCCGTGTCGCCGGCGTGCTGGTGGCGGGCAATCGCGAACTTGGCCTCGGCGTAGTCATCCATGTCGCGGTAGCGGTTCAGGTGGTCGGGCGACAGATTGGTGACGGCGGCCAACGGCGGACTCCAGCCCTGCGCGTCGGTGCCCTCCAATTGCCAGCTTGACATCTCCAGCACCACCCGCGTCTCTGGCCCGATGCGCGGCAGCTGGTCTAGCGCCGACACGCGCAGGTTGCCGGCCAGCACCGCGTCGGGGTAGGCGCGGCGCACCATCTCCCACGTCCAGGTGGCGACGGTGGTCTTGCCCTTGGTGCCGGTGATGCCGATGATCGGGCCGGGACAGAGCGCGGCAAACAGGCCCAACTCCATGACCACCGGCGTGCCCAACTGCGCGGCCAACGCCAGCCACGGCGACTCGCGCGGCACCGCCGGGTTCCGCACGATCAGGTCGGCCCAGGCGAAATCCGCCTCCTCGTGCCGCCCCAACGTGTAGCGGATCGGCAGTCCCTCCAGCGCGGCCAGCGATCCCGCCAACGCCGCCGCGTCCTGGCCGTCGGTCACGCACACCTCGGCCCCCTGCCCCACAGCAAAGCGCGCCACGCCCACGCCGCCGCCATGCACGCCCAGGCCCAGCACCAGTATTCGTTTGCCGCGTAAATCGTCCATAAGTCAGGTATCAGGTATCAGGTATCGGGTATCAGGTATCGGGTATCAGGTATCAGGTGTTCGGCATCGGTTGTCGGTTGTCGGTCGTCTCAGCCTGCGAAAGCAGGCTTCGTAGCGGTAGCGGCGAGTTTAGTCGCCCGTGTTCCTATGCGCCCGGTCGCCCCGTGTCGCGCGGCGGTCCGTCGGCGGTCACGCGATTGAGGGCCGTCAGCAACTCCTGACGCACCACCCCCGCCGCGCGCCCCGTACATTGCAGCCGCGCCAGCACGCCCTCCAACGGCACCACTTGCAGCGGCCCCGCCTGTGCCAACGCCTGCCAGGGATCGGTCGTCGTCGGCGTGTTAGGCTTCGTCGTCTTCATCCGTATCCTCCCTACGAGCGCAGCAAGCAGCGCCGCTACATCACGTCAGTCGTCAGTCGCCGAAACTAAACACTAAACACTAAACACTAAACACTCAACACTCGTCGCCATTCCGCAATCAAGCAAGCGCCAGCGCCACGCCCAACATCCCGCCCAACATACTGATCAGCCAAAAGCGCAAGGCAACCTGCGTTTCCGACCAGCCCAGTAGCTCGAAATGATGGTGCAAGGGGGCCATCTTGAACAGCCGCTTGCCGCCGGTGAGGCGAAAATAAGTGACTTGCAACATGACCGAGGCGGTGATCGCGAAGAACATCAAGCCGACGACCGGCAAGACCAGCCACTGCCCAGTCATAAAAGCGCACACCGCCAACAGCGCCCCCAGCGTCAGCGACCCTGTATCGCCCATAATCACCTGGGCCGGGTGCGCGTTGTACCACAAGAAAGCCAACAGCGCCCCCACCACCGAAAAACAGAGCAGCAAGACGTGTTCTTGGCGCTGCAAATAGGCGATCACGCCATAAGCCACAAAGGCCATGGCCGCCATGCCCCCGGCCTGAGTGTCCAACCCGTCGCTTAGGTTGACCGCGTTGGCGGTGCCCACAAAAACCAGGATCACGATGGGCACATACAACCAGCCGATGTCGGTGCCGAACTGGTTGCCCGAAAACGGGATATAGATGCGGTGCAAGTCCAGCAGCCCATACAGGACATAGGCCACGACCCCGCCGATTGCCAGCAGCCACAGCATCTTGAAGCGCGCCGTCAGCCCGCGCTGGCTTTTGCCGCCGACGATACTCAGCCGGTCGTCTATTGCGCCGAGCAGCCCGCAGGCGATGATCACGCCCAACGGCAGCAGCAACGAGCGATAGCGCGGCACATTCATTAACAGCATACTCAGCACGATAGTCAGCAAAAAGATGATGCCGCCCATCGTCGGCGTACCCATCTTGACCATGTGCGACTGCGGCCCGTCAATGCGGATCTGCTTGCCGATTTTGCGCGCCCGCAACTGGTTGATGATCGGGCGACCCAACACGAGGCCAACCACAAAGGCCACCCCACTGAGCGCCAGCGCGCGGATCATCCAGTAGCCCGCCAACGGAGCCAGCGTTTGCTGCGGGGGTATATCCCTTAATATGTGCAGCAATACCGTGATCAATGCGGCACCCGCAGCGTTTCGACGATCTCTTCCATGTGCATCCCGTGTGAGCCTTTGACCAAGACAAAGGTGCCGGGGGTCAGCGTGCGCCGCAGGTAATCAATCGCCTGCTCGTTGGTCTCGGCGAAAGCGACCGCCTCCGCGTTCATGCCGCAGCGCAACGCTTCTTCGCCGATGGTGCGCCCCAGCGGGCCGACCACCAGCAGCCGGTCCACGACTTCGATGGCCCGCCGCGCCACTTTGATATGACCTTCCTCTTCGTATGCGCCCAGTTCCAGCATATCGCCCAGCACGGCCACGCGCGGCGCGGGCATCTCGTGTAACAGGTTCAGCGCGGCCAGCGTCGAGGCCGGGTTGGCGTTATAGCTGTCGTCAATCAGCGTGGTTTCGTTGATACCTTGCACCACCAGCAGGCGCAACTGCTGGCGGTCGCCTTTTTGCAAGCCGATCACAATGTCTTTCCAGTTCATGCCGACCGCTTCCGCCGCCGCCGCCGCCCGCAACGCCGTATGCACGCTATGCACGCCCAGCAACGGCAGGCGTAGGTGCAACGCCTCGTCGCCGCGATGGAAGGTGCATTGCACCCCCTGCAAGCCCTGGCTTTCGATCCCATCGGCCCAAATATCGGCGGCCGGGTCCAGGCCGTAGGTCAGCACGCGGGCTGGACTTTGCGCGGCCATCGCCCGCACCAATTCGTCGTCATAGTTGAGGATCGCCACGCCGTCGGTCGGCAGGGCGCGCACCAGTTCGGCTTTGTGATAGGCCAGGTTCTCCAGCGTGCCCATGCTCGCCAAGTGCGAGTGGCTGACGTTGGTGATCACCCCGACCTGCGGCTGGGCAATCGCGGCCAGCTCGCTCAGTTCGCCCATCCGTGCGCCGCCGCCCAGCTCAAACACGGCCACCTCATGCTCGGCGCGCAGGCGCAACACACTGAGCGGCAAGCCCGTCTCGCTGTTCAGGTTGCCTTCGCTCCGTAACACCGTGTAGCACTCGCCCAACACCGCCGCCAAAAACTCTTTGGTGCTGGTCTTGCCGATGCTGCCGGTGATGCCGATCACTTTGAGCGCGGGAAAGCGGCTGCGCCACCACGTCGCCAGCGCCTGCAAGCCCTTTAGCGTGTCGGCCACGCGCACTACCGCCACGTCCGGCCCCAGCGGAGCCGCCGGCTGCCAATCTTGGCGTACCAACACGGCCTGCGCGCCCCGGCTCACCGCATTGGCGATAAAGTCGTGCCCCTCGCTCACCGTGCCCGCCAGCGCCACAAACAGGCTGCCCGGCCCCACCGCCCGCGAATCGATGCTCACCTCGCGCAGGATCAGTCCCGCTGCCCCCGGATACTCCGGGTCGAGGGTGCCGCCAGTGCCGGTTAGGATGTCGTCGAGTGTGTACATGGCTTGCTCGTTGAAAGTGAAAAAGTTGAAAGTGAAAAGTAATAGATGTCGCTTATATTCTCGCTTTATCTCGCTATGACGCTTGCGTAATCCGCTAATTCAACACTAAACACTAAACACTAAACACTAAACACTAAACACTAAACACTACGGCACCGGCTGGTCCGGCGGCACCTTCCAGTATTGGAACAGTTGCGCGGCGAGGCGGCCAAAGGCGGGCGAGGCCGTTTCGCCGCCGAAGGTGCTGCTGGTCGGGCGGTCCAGCCGGATCAGCATGATGAACTTGGGATGATCTAGCGGCGCGAAGCCGATGACCGAAGCGATGGTGCCGCCCAGCCCGTCGGCTTCATACGCGCCGTTCGCGCCGGCGATTTGCGCCGTGCCCGTCTTGGCTGCCGTGCTGTAGCCCGGCACTTTGGCCGCTTTGCCCGCGTCGGTCGTGTCCACCGCCCAGGCCAGCATCCCGCGCACCTGGGCTGCCGTGTCCGCGCTGATCACCCGGCGCACCACGGTCGGCTTGTTCACCTGCACCGGCGTGCCGTTGCGCGAGACGGTCGAGACGATATACGGCTTCATCAATAGGCCGCCGTTCGCCACCGCGCTGATCCCGGCGACCAATTGCACCGGTGTGACCGCTAACCCCTGGCCGAAACCGTTGGTATAGAGGTTGATCGGGCTATAGCCGTCGTCGCCGGGCACGGTCAGCAGTCCATTCACTTCGCCGGCGAGGTCAATGCCGGTCGGTTGGCCGATACCGAAAGCTTTCACATACTGGTAAAACTTCTTCTCACCCAAGCTGGTTGCCGCGTAATCAATAGCGATGTTGCACGAACGGGCCAGCCCCTCTTTCATGGATTCGACTCCATGCGCGGTTTGCGTGCTGTTGAAAATGTTAAAGCCGTAGACATGGACCACGCCGGTGCAATTAAAGGTGGTGTCGGGCGTGACCGCGCCACCGTCAATGGCGGAAGCCATCGTCATCACCTTGAAGGTGGACCCCGGCTCGTAAACATCGCTCACCGCCGGGTTTTTGTACAACCCCCAGCCGTCCTGCCCAATGTCGGTGAAATGGTTGGGGTCGAAGCGCGGCGAAGTCGCCAGGGCGACAATCGCCCCGGTATAGGGGTCGGCGATCAGGATCATGCCTTTTTGCGCGCCCGTCTCTTTGAGCGTGTTGTCCAGTTCGCGCTCGGCCATATACTGCACCGCACTGTCAATCGTCAAGTCCAGGTCTGCGCCGTCCATCGCCGGTTTCTGGCTGCTGTCGCCCACCGGCAAGGGGATCATGTTCGAGTCGCGTTCCGCCGTGACAAAGCCCGGCGTGCCGGCCAATTTGTCGTCGTAGAACTGCTCTACACCGTATTGGCCCTGGTTATCATAGTCGGTGAAACCCAGGATATGGGCGGCGAAGTTGCCGTTGGGGTAGTCGCGGCGTGGCTGCTGGTCGAGCCAAACGCTGCCCTGCACCACCGGCCAGGTGTTCCGCAATTGGCGCACTCGCGCCGTGGCATCGGCATCGAGCCGGCGCGCCAACAGCAGCGTGTTGGTGCTGGTCACGCTGCGGATACGGGTGTACAGATCATCGGGCGATTCGGCCAGCACCGGGCCGAGCAGGTCGGCCAGGGTGTGCAGGTCGCTATCCTTTTTCTGCCCTTTGTCCAGGTAGAGGTCGGCGGCCTGGGCATCGCCGGCCAGCAGGAAGCCGCGCGCGTCGCGGATCAGGCCGCGATTGGGCAAAATCTGGTCGGTGCGCGTGATGTTGTTGACCACGCGCGTCGCCATCTTGGTCTCGTCCAGCACTTGTAACTGGAACAGGCGCACTCCAATATAGAGTGCGCCCAACAGGAACACCATCAGCACCGTCCAGATGCGCCAGCCCCGGATCAGGGTCTGTGGCTGCGGCATGGCCCTACCGTCCCACAGCCGGCACACCGGCCTGCGCGTCGCTCGGCCCAGCGATTTGCACCTCCGCCGGCACATCCAGGTAGCGGAACGCTTTGCCGACCGGCACCATGCCCAGCTTGGTCTTCGCCGTCGCGGCGATCTGCGGCAACGCCTGGGCGTGCGCGATCTGCAACTGCAAGTCCTGCTGCTCGTGGACCAGCTTAGTGTGCAGCGCAACCTGGCTCTGCACCTCGTAGTTCAAGGCGGTGACACTGCTGGCCTGGCCCAGGTAGAGCAAGCTGATCGCCGCGACTAGGGCCAGCGCGATCAGGAAGCGAAACGCCGGATCCAGCGCCAAATACGACTCCAGCCGCGCGCGCCGCTCCCCGGCGGTCGGCCCAGCCCCGGCGGCGGCTTCCGCCACGTCGGGCGGGTCCAACGGATAGTTCGGCACAGCAATACGGAGAGCCATAACGTGTCACCTTTGCGCTTCGTCAGTCGTCAGTCGTCAGTCGTCATTCGCTGTTCGTCAATAATCACTCATCAATCGTCAGCCCGCGTAGGCGGGCTTCGTCGCCGGTCGCCCCGTCGCCGGTCGCCCCGTCTCCGGTCGCCCCGTCCGTAGGGCAACAAAAAAGAGATCCCCTGATGGGATCTCCCGGCTTGTGCGGTGCGTGGTGGATTATGTCGTCACCGAACGCTCCGACCCGCCGGGCAAGCGCTCGGCAACACGAAGCCGAACACTGCGGGCACGCGGGTTGTGTTGGATTTCGGCATCGCCGGCCTGAATTGCCCCTTTGCTGATGGGCCGTAAGCGCGGGCTGCGGCCACATTGACAGGTGGGGAACTCCGGCGGGCAGATGCAGCCCTTCACTTCCCGACTAAGGAATTGCTTCACGATGCGGTCTTCCAAC
Organism: Chloroflexota bacterium; assembly: GCA_030853735.1. GTDB lineage: Bacteria > Chloroflexota > Chloroflexia > QHBQ01 > JAICKM01 > JAICKM01. The sequence goes on along the minus strand of JALYUO010000270.1, from coordinate 2,056 downwards.
GAGTGAAAGGCCAACACCGCCAGACGACCACCGGGTTGTAACAGCCCCACCGCCGCGTCCAGCGCCACCGGCAACACGTCCAACTCAGCGTTGACCGCGATGCGTAAGGCTTGGAACGTGCGCGTGGCGGGGTGAATGCGCCCCTGTGGTCCCGCAGGCCGACCGCCGACCGCTGCCAGGACAATCGCGGCCAACCTGCTCGTCGTGCCGATGGGGGCGATCTGGCGCTCGGCGGCGATGCGCCGGGCGATGCGGCGGGAGTCGCGCTCCTCGCCGTAGCGGTAAATCAAGTCCGCCAGTTCCCCATCGGGTAAGTCATTGACAAGGTCGGCTGCCGTGGGCTGCCCGCTCGTGGGGTCCATCCGCATATCCAGCGGCGCTTCCACCATAAACGAAAAGCCGCGTTCCGGGGTATCGAGTTGCATCGAAGATACCCCCAGATCCAAGAGCACCCCTTCGACCGCCAGGAACCCGAAGCGGGGAGCCACCTCGCCCAGCGCGGCGAAGTTTGCATGGACCAGCACCGCGCGGTCGCCGAACTCCGCTAGTCGGGTGCGGGCGAGAGCCAGGGCCGAAGGGTCCTGGTCCAAGCCGAGCAAGCGCCCAGTGGGACCGGCGGCGGTGAGAATGCCGTGGGCGTGGCCCCCGGCACCGACCGTGCCATCTATATAGCTTCCACCTGGGGTGACGGCCAAGTGGGTGAGCGTTTCATGGAAAAGTACCGATTGATGCACGGCAGTTTAGAACTGCCCGGCAAGCTGCGACCCTAATGCGTCGCCCTGGTCCTCGACCTGGGCTTCCACCGCCTCCCAGGCGGCTTGGTCCCACAGTTCGATATACGAGTTCATACCGACGACCGCGACATTGCCGGTCAACCCAGCATAGCTCCGCAGCCGTTCGGAGACCACAACCCGGCCTTGCTTATCCAGCTCGACCGGCTCGGCGGCAGCGAACGCCGCCCGACGCAGGTTGCGCGCATTGGGGTCGCCCATCGGCAGGGCATCCAAGCGCGCCGCGATTTCGCTCCAGCGCGATTCGGGAAACAGGTTCAAGCAGCGGTCGTTGCCGCGCGTCAACACCATGCCCGCTTGCAAGCCGCTGCGAAACCGCGCCGGGATGGCGAGGCGGCCCTTATCATCGAGTACATGGTCGAAACGCCCTAGAAACATTCGCTACCTATCGGATCACGTCGGATCACGCACAGAAAAGAATTGCGAAAAGAATGAATGAGTGGCGGCGCATTGGTGACGGCAACCACCGCCACTCATCCATCGAGAGTTTATGTTGGTCAAGTGCTGGGTGGCTCTGATTGCGAATGCGGCCCCCGCAAGGGGATCTTATCCACAATCTTCCCCACTTATCCCCACTTTCCCCCACATTATCCACATTATAACACCACTCGCCCCATATTGCAATACTTTGCTGACGCAATTTGCCACCAATCTGCATCCTCTTTTGGCTCTGCTAAAGAACCGAACAAATGTTCTGCTACGTGTTTGCAGTTCTCTCCCTGCCGATTACTCTAAGAAATGATCTATTAGGCCCAACAAAACCCTCTGCAACAGAACCCCTTGCCCTCTATAAACGCCGATAGACGACAACACGAAGACAGCGAGACACGGAGCAATAAGAGAAAAGACACCGGTGCAGGTAGGAGGGGGCGGTGTCCCCCGCAAGTGGGGGGATGGCAGCGGTGGGAGGGGGCTCCGCCTCGCGACAGTGCCCCACGGCCCATGGGCTAGGCGGGCGGATTGTAAGAGGCGGTTCCACCCGGCGAGTCTGACCTTACCGCGATCTCCAGGTTAACGCGGTGGCCTTGCGGGTGGAGATCGTGCGAAGGCCGGCCTCGCCGGGTGGAACTACCTCCTACCCCAACATCACTCTAGGGCTAACCACGTCCCCTGTACACTTACTTGGCCCCGTAAGTGTTGTGTCTGTGTGCAGGCCGTCCCCGCATACGGCACGCATACCCGAATAGAGATGCCCGCACCCCCCGCGTGGTCGGTGGCCCCGCCGCCGACCCTCCCAGTGGTGTCCCCCAGCATTCGGGTATGCG
>JALYUO010000260.1 GCA_030853735.1 Chloroflexota bacterium | reverse complement strand
GTTCTGAGTTCTGAGTTCTGAGTTCTGAATTGGTAACTATTCAGGCGGGCGGTGAAAAGAGAAACCTGTCAAGCTGAACGCAGTGAAGAATCAGCCGCCACGCGCATCCAGATCATAGCAGTGCCTGAGTGCGGCCTGTGTATGCCTGTGGGTAACTCTGTAGCCCACCCCGCCCGATTTTGCGCGCAGCGACGAATGCCAAGGTGCTCCCTTTTCGCCGCCCGCCTGAATAGTTACCAATTCAGAACTCAGAACTCAGAACTCAGAACTCCGTCTTATTCCGCATTCCGCAATCCGCAATCCGCAATCAAGAGACGGTAATCCCGTGACCCTCGGCCACTTCGCCGATGCGGTAGACCAACACATCGGCTTCACCCAGGTCGTTGCAGAGCGCGGCATAGGCGGCGGGGGCGACGGCGGCGAACAGGCCGCCCGATGTTTGTGGGTCAAGCAACAGCGTCCGCAACGGGTCGGGGATGGCATCGGCGAGGTGGACGCGCGGTTCGCTGCGCTCGGCTGCCAGGTCGGGTTCCAACAGATAGGCCGCATTGCGCCCGCCGCCGCCCGTGGTTAGCCCCGCCGCCGCGTAATCCCATGCGCCCAGCAGCAAGGGCACCTCAGCGGCCTCGATCAGGAAGCGCGTTCCACTGGCCTCCGCCATTTCACTAGCATGGCCCAGCAAGCCGAAGCCGGTGATGTCGGTCGCGGCGCGCACGCCGTGGGCCAGCAGCGCCTCGGCGGCGCGGCGGTTTAGCTGGGTCATGCTGGCTATCGCATCAGCCAAATGGTCGGCGTGGGCCCGGCCCGCCCGTGCCGCCGTGGTGATCACGCCGGTGCCGATGGGCTTGGTCAGCACAAGAATATCGTTCGGTTGTGCGCCGCCTTTGGTCAGCAGGCGCTGCGGATGGACCAGACCCGTCACCGACAGACCGTATTTCGGCTCACGGTCGGTCACGGTATGGCCGCCCGCCACCACCGCCCCCGCTTCCGCGACCTTATCGGCTCCGCCTTGCAACACCGCCGCCAAGATCGCCGGGTCCAAATCCTCCGGCCACGCCGCGATGTTCAGTGCCAAGATTGGGTGGCCGCCCATAGCATAAATGTCACTCAGCGCGTTAGTCGCGGCAATCGCGCCGAACTGGTAGGGATCATCCACAATCGGCGGGAAAAAGTCGAGTGTCTGGACCAGCGCCGTCTCCGCGTCCAATTGGTAGACGGCGGCATCGTCGCTGCTGCCCAGCCCCACCAACAGCGCCGGGTGGGTCGGTAAATGCAAGCGGCGCAGCACCTGCGCCAGGTCCAACGGACCCATCTTGCCCGCTCACCCCGCGCAGGTTGCGAGGCTCGTCAGGCGCACCGTCGCACGCGCATTATCCATCGGGGTTCACCTCCTTTCCGGGGGCCGGGGGCCGGGGGCCGGGGGCCGTGAGCCGTTAATTCAGAACTCCGTCGTCATTCCGCATTCCGCATTCCGCATTCCGCATTCGTCAGGGTCGTTCGGCCAGCGTGACGGGTAGTTGCTGCGTTTGGCGGGCGCGGACCACGGTGAGCGTGATGCTGTCGCTGATGCCGAAGTGGGTGAGGGCATTCGCCAGGGTGTTGGTTTCGTCTAACGCTTGGCCGTTGATGGCGGTGATCACATCACCGGCGCGCACCCCGGCCGTGTCGGCGGGGCTGTTGGCGGTGACTCCCACCACCACCACGCCTTGATCCAGCACGCCGTTTTCGTCGCGCAGATCGTAATATGAGGCAATCGCGCGGTTGATCGGACGGCTATCTACGCCCAGGTAGGGCCGGGCCACGCGGCCTTTGCTCACCAATTCGCTGGTAATCGTCTTGACGGTGTTGACGCTGATGGCAAAGCCCAGCCCTTCGGCTACATCGGTGCCGGCGCCGGTGCTGCGGACCACCGCCGTGTTAATGCCGATCACCTCGCCGTGCAAGTTGAGCAGCGGCCCACCGGAGTTGCCGTGGTTGATCGCCGCATCGGTCTGGATCAGGTTCTCCATCGTGATGCCGTTGTTGCCCGGCAGCTTGCGGTTCAGCCCGCTGATGATGCCGGTCGTCACGGTATTCTGGAAGTCGCCCAGCGCCGAGCCAATCGCGATCACCGCTTGGCCGGGGTGCAGATCCGTCGAGTCGCCCAGCACCGCGACCGCCGGCACCGCACCGCTCACGCGCAGCACGGCCAGATCGCTGATCACATCGGTGCCGACCAGCGTGGCATCGGTTTTGCGCCCATCGGCGAAAATCACCTGGAGCGCGCTGGTGCCGGCCACCACATGATTGTTGGTGACGATCAGCCCGCTGCGATCCATAATCACGCCGGTGCCGCTCGCCTCGCCGCTGAAGCCGCGGTTTAATTGCGGGTCCAGTTTGTTGATCACCGTGACCACCGCCGGGCCGACCCGCTCGACCACCTGCACAATGGCTTCATCTTGGGGCAGGGGGCCGTTGACCGGCGCGCCAGTGGTGGCGGTGGCCGGCACAGTCACGACGGTGTGGGTGGGGGCTGTCGTGCCGGTGGCGACGGCGGCGCTGGCGGTGGCCGTCGTGGGTGGAGTGACGGTGCGGGTCTCGGCCTGCAATCCTGCGTCCCTAGTGGGGGGGATAGGGCTGCTTGGCGCAACCGTTACTACCACGCCGGCAGTTGGCGTGCCGGTCTCGCTCTGGAGGTTGCTCAGAGTGCAGCCCGCCGTCGCCCCCAGCAGTGCCACGACGACTGCCACGCGGGCGATGCGGTAGGTCCAATGCGGCCCCGGCGACGGGGTGTGTGATCGATCTATCATGATGTAGAGTTATCCCTTTCGCGTGTGCTATCACGCCGGATGCAGCAAGGCGCGTGCCGCGCTTCCCCGCCGGCACGCGCCTGGTCCCGCGCCCTTAAGCTAAATAGACACTGCCATCCGGCGCGACGGTAAGCGCAATCGCTGCCAACGGACGGCGTGCCGGACCGCGCAGCACGGCCCCCTGCGCCGCCGGATCAAACTGCGCGCTGTGGCAGGGGCAGACCAGGTGTTGCGTCGCCCCTTTATAGGCTACGATGCAGCCCTCGTGCGTGCAAACCGCCGTGTAGGCCACATAACCACTCGCCAGCCGCACCAACACGGCGGGCGTGCCGGCGGCGGTGAAAGGCAGGCTTTCGTTCACCGCGATTTGGTCTGGGGCCGCCAGCCGCTTCTTGCCGGCCACCGCCGGCGGCGCGACGGGCGCTTGGGTCGGAGCCTGGGTCGGAGCTACGGGCGCTTTGGTGGGCACGACCGGCGCTTTGGTGGGAGCTACGGGTGCTTGGGTCGGAGCCACGGCCACCGCTGTGGGCACGTCGGTGGGAACCGCCAGCACGTCAGTGGGAACCACGGTCGGCGCGTCGGTCGGCAAGGCCGACACGGTTGTGGGAGCCACTGTCGGTGCGGTGGTCGGTTGCGCCGTGAGCGTGGCTTGGGTGTCGGGTGATAAGCCCGGCGTGCTGTAGGGGACATCAGGTGGGGCCGACAGGTTGGCGGTGGGGCTGTCGGCTGCGGCGGCGGTCGGTGGAGCCTCGGTCGGGGTGTCGGCTCCCGCACCGGTCGTGGCGGGTTGATCCGTCGCTGCGGCGGTGGGATTATCGGCCACAGCGACGGCGCTAGGCGCAGCCGTGGCCCCCGGGGCCGGCGACGGCGTGGGTGCGGCAC
>JALYUO010000257.1 GCA_030853735.1 Chloroflexota bacterium | reverse complement strand
AGCGTGTATTCTAACCGCGACAATGAATAGCTCCTGGTATGCTATAATAGCCTTTAGCAGGAGGCTTCCCACGTTTCGTATATTGCACCACCCTACGCAAAGTTACGCCGCCGCGCGATTTCCGCGTCTTGTTACAGCAGCTAGGGGGATATGTCGTACAATTCTAGGCTGGGCCACGCTCACCATCGCCCTGCAACTGGATCTGCTGCCTAAGCTGCTCCGTAGCGCCGCTGCATGGTTCACCTTCTCCGCTCTGCCCAGCGCCGCTGACAGTACGCCCTTCCCACTCGATGACTCCTTACACGCACTTTATCGGCTACTCTCCCTCGGTCAGCCTCTGCTACCCTGGGTGCTGTGGATCGGCGCGTTCGCGGTCGTCGCTCGCCCATCGTCGCTCGCCGGTCGTCAGTCGCCGGTCGCCGATGCCCAGAGCAATGACGATAGCACCGTTCCCTCACCGCCAATCCGCAATCCGCAATCCGCAATCCGCAATTTCACGCCGCTCCTGGCCGTGCTGCTCCTCGCGGCGATCACCCGCGGGGCTAATCTGCTGCCCGATGCGGCGGGCATCTGGCCCGTGTCGAGTTTCGATGAGCAGGTCTATTTCACCAACGCCCGGCTGTTGGGTCAGGGCGAGTTACCCTACCGCGATCATTTTCTGGCCCACCCGCCGGGGATCACTTATCTGTTGGCACCCGGCTTGGCCGGCCAAGCCCGCTGGGGCGGCCCGGCGGCGTTCGGCGCGGCCCGGCAGTGGATGCTGCTGATCAGCCTCGCAGGGGTTGCGCTGACCTTTCTGGTCGGGCGCAAACTAGGCGGAGTCGCCTGCGGCACGCTGGCGGCGGGCGTACTGGCGCTCGACGGACGAGCGGCGGGCGTGGCTGTACTGGAGACGGCGGTCAACCTCTGGTCGCTGGCCGCGCTGCTGCTCTACCTCTACATCCCGCGCGTGTTACCGCACCGCTACCGCGCACTCTGGATCGGGTTGGCGGGCCTCTGCTGCGCCGCCGCCATCCTCACCAAAGTGCCCGGCCTAGCTATTGCGCTGACCTTACCGCTGCACGCACTGCTCAGTCGCCGCCCGCTCGTCGCCGCCGGCCTGGTCACGGCCACTGCCGCCGGGGTGCTGGCCGGATTGGCTCCCTTTCTGCTGCTGGCCCCCGAAGCCACGATCCGCCAAATGATCTTTTTCCAACTCCTGCGCCCGCAAGAGGTCCGCCCCGGCATAGACGAAGCCCTCCGCATCGCCGCCTACCCCATGAGCCTGCTGACGACCACGCTGCCGGTGCTGGGCCTCGCGTTGCTGGCGTGGGCCGTGGGCCGTGGGCTGTGGGCCGGGGGCCGGGGGCCGGGGGCCGGGGGCCGGGGGCCGTCGTCAGTCGTCAGCGAAAATACAGAGCCATCAACTCAACACTCAACACTCAACACTCAACACTCGTCGTCATTCCGCATTCCGCATTCCGCATTCCGCAATTGGCTCGTGGTGCCGCTCTGGGCCGTGCCGGTGCTGGCGGTGTTTGTGGTCGGGCGGTCCTATCATGCGCCCTACTACGTGCAGTGGGTGCCGCCGTTGGCCTTGCTGGCCGGGGCCGTCGTGGCGCGCCCCGTCTGGCAGGCGCTGCTGCCCGCTGGGGCAACCGGGCGGGCACGGCGATGGCGGGGGCTGGCCTGGACCCTTGCGCCCCTGGCTGCGTTGCTGCTGCTGCCGTTGGCCGTCCGCAATTGGCAGGAGACGATGGATGTGACCCCCGATACAGTCTACCGGCCCGCCGGGGCGACAGTGCGAGCCATGTCCCAACCGGATGATGCTGTTCTCAGTTTTGACCCCGGCTATGCCTTCGTGGCCGGGCGACCACTCGCCATTGTGCCCGGTCAGGGTCGCTTGGTAGACAGCGCCGGAGCCATGACCTATTACGGCCTGGGCATTGACCAGCGCCCCCTGGCTGACCTGTGGAACGAAGCCCTGCACTTCAACAAAGAGCGCAACGCCCCCGCCGTCTTTCAGTCTGCCGACGCGCAAGCCAGCATCATCGGCGGTTTTTTCAACGCCCGCCTCGTAGTAGTAGACGGCAAAATCGGCCTGCCGCAACTACGCGGTCAAACGTTGGGCCTGCTGGACGGGCTTGCCGGCGATAAGCAGCAAGTCGAACACGTCACCATCTACAGGATAAACCCCACCGGACCCCTGGACGGCACGTTTGGCCCGCTCCGGCTCCGTGCGCTCACTTTCGAGCAATTAAATGCCGACGGCAGCGGCAACGGCACACAAACCGTGCAAACTTCCGGCGCTACCATCACCCTGAAGCCCACGGGAGTCGTGCAACTCGGCTGTTATTGGCAACCGACCGCCCCGCTGGTAGACACGCGCATCACGTTGCGGCTCGTCAACACCGCAGGCACCACCCTGGCGCAAATCGAAGGGGCACCGGACGAAGACCGCGCCGCCACCCACCTGTGGAACCCCGCCTTCCTCTATCCCGACCTCCGCAATCTGCCCATCCCCCCCGGCACGCCACCAGGCG
>JALYUO010000255.1 GCA_030853735.1 Chloroflexota bacterium | reverse complement strand
GCGATAGGCTGGCCCTACCTCCTCGGTCAGGCAGAGTGAGCAGCTAGATCGCGGTGTGGCAAGCTCATCGCGGCCAGGAGGCCGCTCCCACAATTCCCCTACTCTCCCCATGATGCCTGTTGCGGCGAGAACGCAGCCTTGATATGCCGCCCACTTGGCGGGTCTAGCTCCCCCTTCCTTCGTAGGGAAGGGGGTTGGGGGGTTAGGTCAACGGCCGTTCTTGACAAGCCGCCCTATCCCTTCTATAATGCCTGCAAAGCTGGTAGCGGGCTGATCCATGGCCCGCCACGGCTTGTGGGCAGTTATGTACTTAGAGGAGGAGAGTTTCCAATGAACAAATCTCGCACGAGCGGGCTGCTGATGTCACTGGGCGTGACGGCCAGTATGCTCTTAAGCGCCTGTGACACCGGCAGTGCCGCGGTCAATACGGCCATTCCCGCCGCCGCCACCGAGGCGGTGGGCGCAGCGAACACGGCAATGCCCGCCGCCGCGACCGCCGTGGTCCAAGCCGCGACCGCGGTTGGCGGCGCGATGATGGACGGCGGCACGGTCAAAATCGCCGTAGACCTGCCGGTCGGCGGCGCGGAAGGCGCGAACGGCATCCCCACCCGCCAGGGCATCCAACTCGCCATTGACCAGGCCAACACGGCCGGCGGCGTAATGCTGGACGGCAAGGCGTACAAAATCCAGATGTTCTTCCTGGACGACGTGCCCCCCGGTGAGCAGGCACACAACCCGGCACAAGGTTCCAAGAACGCCGACTCGTTTATCGCCGATGCCGATGTCATGGCGATGGTCGGCCCGTTCAACAGTAACGTGGCCCGCTCCATGATGGCGAAGCTGAACACCGCCGGCTTGGCGAGCATCAGCCCGTCGAACACCGCCATTGACCTCACCAACCCCAACGATCCGAAGATCAAGGATCTGCGCCCCACCGACAAGATCACCTACTTCCGCGTCTGCACCACCGATGCCATTCAGGGGCCAGTCGCGGCGGATTACGCCTACGATAAGCTGGGCAAAAAGGCCGTCTACATCCTCGACGATACCGAAGTCTACGGCAAAGGCATCGCCGACCAGTTTGAGAAAGAGTTCAAGGCCAAGGGCGGCACCGTGCTGGGCCGCGACGGCGTGCCGAAGGGCACCACCGACTTCAGCTCGATCATGAGCAAGGTGGCCGCCACCAAGCCGGACGTGCTGTTCTATGGCGGCACGCAGTCCAACGGCATCCCGCTGGCCCGCAAGGCTATGGCTTCCGCCGGGATGAAAATCCCGCTGATGGGCGGCGACGGCATCGTGGAAAGCGGCTACACCAAAGCCGCCGGCGCGGACGCGGAAGGCGACTACGGCACCGTGGCCGCCGTCAACGCCAACCTGCTGCCCGAAGCTAAGTCGTTCATTGATGCCTACGGCGCAGCTTACAAGAGCGACCAGTGGCAGGGTGTACCGCAGGCGTATTCGGCCAACGGCTACGAAGCGGCCAACATCATCATCGCCGCCATGAAAACCGCCGGCAAGAAAGACCGCGAAGCCGTGCGCGCAGCCATCGCCGCCACCAAAGACTTCAAGGGCGTGCTGGGCACCACCAGCTTCGACGCGCAGGGCGATACCACCAACCGCTGGATCTCGATCTATGAGGTCAAGGGCGGCGAGTGGACCTACATCGATCAGCAGAAGTTCGAAGCGAAATAGACCGGGCACCCCGACCACGCCAGGAGGGCGGCTCCCCGGAGCCGCCCTCTTGACACACCCCGACAGACACGAGAGAGGGCGCGGTACAGACCTATGCACGTTGACGGCATTTTGCTGCTCCAGCAGTTGATCAATGGCATCTCGAAAGGCTCGCTGTATGCCTTGATCGCGCTCGGCTATACGATGGTCTACGGCATCATCGAACTGATCAACTTTGCCCACGGCGATGTGTTTATGCTCGGCTCGTTCACGGCCGTCACGCTGGTCGGCCTGTTCGGCATCACCAGCAGCCCGCTGACCGATCCCCTGGCAATCATCGGGGTGTTACTCGCCACCTTTCTGATTACCATGGCCGTTACCGGCACGCTGGGCGTGGTGATCGAGCGCGTGGCCTATCGGCCCCTACGCAACGCGCCCAAATTGGCCCCCCTGATTTCGGCTATCGGCGTGTCCTATATCCTGCAAAACGTCGGCTCGGCCTGGAAAGGGCCGGCGACTATCAACTTCCCCAAGATTTTCCCCGATACCCAATATGTGCTGTTCGCCAACGGCGGCAGCGAGGTGCGCGTCCGCACGACCACGTTGCTGGTGTTCGCCATCAGCGTCATCCTGATGATCGCGCTGACCTTGTTTGTGCAGCGCACCAAGCTGGGCAAAGCGATGCGCGCCACGGCGATGGACCGCGAAACCGCGCAACTGATGGGCATCGGCGTGAACTTCACCATTGGGCTGACCTTTTTCATCGGCGCGGCCCTCGCCGGCGGCGGCGGGTTGCTCTACGGCTTGCTGATCGGCGGCGTGCAATTCCAAATCGGCTTCCAGGCCGGCCTCCGGGCCTTCACCGCTGCCGTCTTAGGCGGCATCGGCAACATTCCCGGAGCCATGCTCGGTGGCTTCCTGATCGGCATGATCGAAGCAATGAGCGACAACTTTCTGGATGCCCGTTGGACCCAGGCCGTGGTCTTTGGCGTGTTGATTCTCATCCTGGTCTTCCGCCCGTCCGGGCTGCTCGGCCAGCGCGTCGCAGAGAAGGTATAGGCCCACCATGCAACAGACAAGCACACTAGGCCGGCGCGGCGGCGGGGCGGAGTTCTTCCCGCCGGCACGCCGCGCCAGCCGCGGCTCTATGATCGCCGCCCTGATTGTCGGCACGCTGCTGGTGTTGCTGCCGGTGCCCGAACTGCTGCGCGCCAACGGTATCATCGAACTGCCGGGGCGCGGCTTCTACGGTCAATCGAATATGAATGCCGCCGCCGATACGGGCGTGTTCGTGTTGCTGGCGCTCGGCCTCAACATCGTCGTCGGCTATGCCGGCCTGCTCGATCTCGGCTACGCCGCCTTTTTCGCCATCGGCACCTACAGCTACGCCATCCTGGCTTCGTCGCTGTTCCAATTTCATGTGCCGTTCTGGATTATGCTCTTCGCCTCCGGGCTGATCACGGCGCTGTTCGGGGTGGCTTTCGGTGCGCCCACCCTGCGCTTGCGCGGCGACTACCTAGCCATTGTCACCCTCGGCTTCGGCGAGATCGTGCCGACGTTTATCCTCAACCTCAAGGATCTGACCAACGGCACCGACGGCATCGCCGGCATTGATAAGCCGGTCATCGGCAACTTCGTCCTCGGCGCAGGCAACGACAACATCGCCTTCTACTATCTCGCGTTAGTCCTCGCCGTCGGCATGATCTTTGTCGTCAACCGCCTGCGCGACTCGCGCATCGGGCGCGCCTGGATGGCGATCCGCGAAGACGAATTGGCCGCCGCCAGCATGGGTATTAACACCACGCTCACCAAGCTGTTGGCCTTCGGGTTGGGCGCGGGCATCTCCGGCTTCGCCGGCACGTTCTACGGCGCGCACCTGGGCTTCGCCTCGCCCGACCAGTTCTCCTTCAGCCAGTCGGTGCTGATCTTGTGTATGGTCATCTTGGGCGGCATGGGCAACCTGTGGGGCGTGATCCTGGGCGCGGTGGTCATCTACCTGCTGCAAACGGTGATCCTGATCCAGATGAACAACTGGTTGAACGACTTGGGCCGCTCGATCCACTTCGACCCGCTGATCAACCTGAACCTGAGCGCCAACATCTTCTTTATCTACGGCACGATCCTCGTCTTGTTCATGCTCTTCCGCCCCGAAGGGCTGCTGCCTAGCAACCGCCGCCGCGCCGAACTGCGCCCAGAGACCGCCGCGATCAGCGATGCCGAGCGCCAGGAAATCTACGACACGCGCGAAGCCGGCCAAGCCGACCCTGATACCAAAGGAGGCGCATGATGGACACCCAACGTCTCCCCAGCGCAGCGGCGGGTATGGAGCAGCCCGCCGCCGCAGCCACCGCCGCACCCGCCCTGGCCGACCGACCCGATCTGTTGGTGGCCGAAGCGATCACCATGCGCTTCGGCGGGCTGGTCGCCGTCAACGCGGTGGACTTCACCATCCCGCAGGGCACCATTGTCAGCCTGATCGGGCCGAATGGGGCCGGCAAAACGACCTTTTTCAACACCATCACCGGCATCTATAAGCCGACGAGCGGGCGCATGACCTTTGACGGGCGCGAGATCACCGGCACCGACCCCTCGCGCATCACGTCGCTGGGCATTGCCCGCACCTTCCAGAACATCCGCCTATTTGCCAATATGACCGCGCTGGAAAACGTGCTGGTCGGCCAGCATTCGCGGATGCACGCCGGGCTGCTCGGCACCGTACTGCGGACCGGCGCGGTGCGCCAGGAAGAGGCCACCGCCCACGACAAGGCCCGGCACCTGCTCGATGAAGTGGGCATGAGCGCCGTGGCTAGTGAGACGGCGAAAAACCTGCCCTACGGCGACCAGCGGCGGCTGGAGATCGTGCGTGCCCTCGCCAGTGATCCCAAGCTGCTGCTGCTTGACGAGCCGACCGCCGGCATGAACCCCAACGAAACCGCCGACCTGATCGACTTTATCCGCCAGATCCGCGATCAGCGCAAGCTGGCGATCCTGTTGATCGAACACGATATGAAAGTGGTCATGGGGCTGTCGGAACGCATCACCGTGCTGGATTACGGCACCAAGATCGCCGAGGGCAGCCCTGCCGAAGTGCGCGCCAACCCGCGCGTGATCGAGGCGTATCTGGGCAGCGGCGCAATCGGCTGAAAGCGGCGGAGGGCACAGGCCATGGATGAAACCGCGCTCTATCGCCCGCTGCTGCTGCGCGCGCAGGGCATTCGCAAGCAGTTCGGCGCGTTGGTGGCGCTGGACGGCATTGACCTCGATGTGCCACGCCACGCCATCGTTAGCCTGATCGGCCCGAACGGCGCGGGCAAGACCGTCTTTTTCAACATCCTGGCCGGGATGTACCCGCCCTCCGCCGGTGAGATATGGTTCAACGGGCAGTCCCTGCTTGGCCTGCCGCAAGACCAGGTGGCCGCGCGGGGCATTGCGCGCACCTTTCAGAGCAGCCGCCTGTTCGCCAACATGACCGTGTTGGAAAATGTGTTGGTCGGCCAACATTCGCAACTGCGCGGCACCGTCTGGGATGCCGTGCGCCGCGCGCCGCCGCTGATCGCCGAAGAGGCCGCCGCCGTGGAGCGCGCCCACGAACTGCTGGATCTGGCCGGGTTGACCGCGCTGCGCGACGACTTGGCGAAAAACCTGGACTTTGGCGCGCAACGGCGGCTCGAAATCGCCCGCGCGCTGGGCAGCAACCCGCACCTGCTGCTGTTGGATGAGCCGACCGCCGGCATGAACCCGCAGGAGACCGCCGCCATCATCGCCCTGATCCGCCGCGTGCAGCAGGAGCGCAACGTGACCGTGCTGCTGATTGAGCACGATATGCGGCTGGTCATGCGCCTGTCCGACCGCGTGACCGTGCTGAACTCTGGCCTGAAAATCGCCGAGGGCGACCCCGCCACCGTGCGAAGCGACCCACGGGTGATCGAAGCGTATCTAGGTCGGGCCGCCGTGGCCCCGCCTGCCCCAGCCCATTAGGAGAGTCTCTATGGCCCTGCTCGAAGTGGATCAAGTGGAAAGCTACTACGGCAACATTCGCGCCCTCAAAGGCGTGTCGCTCACGGTCAACGAGGGCGAGATCGTCACTCTGATCGGCAGCAACGGCGCGGGCAAAACCACCACGCTCCGCACGATCTCAGGGATGCTGCGGCCTCGGCGCGGCCAAGTGCGCCTGGAAGGCAAGCGCATTGATATGCTGCCGCCGGAGCAGATGGTGCGTCTGGGCATCGGCCACTCGCCCGAAGGCCGCCGCATCTTCCGCCGCATGACGGTGCGCGAAAACCTGGAGATGGGCGCATTTGCCCGCAACGACAAAGCCGCCATCGCCAGCGATATGGAGCGCGTGCTGGTGCTGTTCCCGCGCCTCAAAGAACGCTTCGCCCAGGCCGGCGGCACGCTCTCCGGCGGCGAACAGCAGATGCTGGCGATGGGCCGCGCCCTGATGAGCAAGCCGACCGTCCTATTGCTGGATGAGCCGTCCATGGGCCTCTCCCCCATCCTGGTCGAAACGATCTTCCAGATCATCCGCGACCTGAACGCCGCCGGCAACACGATCCTGCTGGTCGAGCAAAACGCGCTGCTGGCGCTGCAAATCGCCCACCGCGGCTACGTGATCGAGACCGGCCACATCGTCCTCGAAGACAGCGGAGCCAACCTGCTGCAAAGCGAACAGGTGCGGAAAGCCTACCTGGGCGAGGACTAGCTAGCCAATGCAGCAGACACAGAGCGTCCTTCCGACCGTCGTCCGCTACACGGGTGCTGAGGTCGCGCTGCACCAATTTGACGATCTACCCTGTGATTATGTAACGACACCCCAGGCGCGGCTTGACTTGGACCACAAACAACGGTCCAGCCTACTACCCTGGCGGGGACAGTTTTCGCCCGAACTCGTGGCGCTATTGATCGAGCAGTACAGCCGCCCTGACAGCGTGCTATTAGACCCCTTTGCCGGTAGCGGAACGACCCTGTTTGAGGCGGCCCGCAAAAACCTGGCCTGCTACGGCGTGGAAATCAATCCCGCCGCCGTAGAAATGGCACGCACCGCCCACTTCGTCACCGTGGACAAGGCAGATCGGGCAGCGGCTATAAAGCGCACCGAACGGCTAATTGAAACCCATATCCAACCCGCGCAACCGGATCTATTCAGTTATCAAAGCGCGCCGGCAAGCGCAGCCGTTAGCAGTACACAGGCCATAGACGCGCAATTGGAGCCACTGCTGGCCCAAGCAGCCGATCCGTTAGTCCACAATATCCTTGCCAATACGATCATGCGCTATCTGGATTCGCCAACGCGCAACGGCGATCAGTTCCTGCGCGCCTTCAGAGAACACGCGGGCCTGATCACAGCGTTGCCGTACTCGGGCCAAGCGTGTACGGTCTTCCACAACGATGCGCGTACCATTCCGTTGGCGACCGGCAGTGTGGATCTAGTGATCACCTCGCCGCCCTACATCAACGTGTTTAACTACCATCAGAACAACCGGCCGGCGATGGAACGTATGGGTTGGGATTTGCTGGCTATTGCGAAATCGGAGATCGGCTCCAATCGCAAGAATCGGCAAAATCGCTTTCTGACTGTGGTCCAATATGCCCTGGACATGACCGCCGCGTTAGGCGAAATGCGGCGGCTGTTACGCCCCACTGGACGCGCTATCGTAGTGGTGGGCCGCGAGTCGAATGTGCGGGGGGTGCCTTTCCGCAATGGACGGTTGGTAGCGGCCCTGGCCGTTGCAGGAGCCGGATTTCGGCTGGCGAGCCGCCAAGAGCGTAAGTTTCAGAACAAGTTTGGCAGCGTGATTTACGAGGACATTTTGCACCTGTTCCCTGTAGCCGCGAGGTGCCCCAATGCAGACGCAGTAGCCTGTGTGGTGGCGCGAGCAGTGTTGGCGGAAGCAGCGGGTCAGAAGGATGAGACAGTACAGCACGAGATACAGGATGCCTGGGAGCGCGCTGGTAGTGTGCCGCCCTCACCACTACTTAGCTTACCCGCCTGCGCTAAACAAGCGAGCGCGGCACCATGACCACGCGCGTCTACGGCACTCCCCACTACGAGAAATTGGCTGCGACTTTGCACAGCGACAAACTGCCGCCGGACGATCATCCGCGTATGCAGCACGCGATTGAGCGTTATCGCCAGTGGATCGCCGACCTGCGGGCAGCAACCGCAGCAGATATACCACCCGACGTAACTTTGGCGCGTATGATCCACCTGCTCAATGAGTATCGCTTGTTTATTGATCTGGAACTGATTTTTGACAGCCCACACGATTTTCTCTATCGTCAAAAGGGCCAACTGAAACTGGATAACTCGGTGATCGAGGAGTTCTTGCCCTGGCTGATTCACCCCACCCTGCTGCCGGAAGTGCCGCTAGACGAGATCACAATCGGGCCGGTCAAAGCGTTTGCGGCAGTTTATTTTGAATCTAGCCTGGATGTACCGGCACGGGGCGGCGGGTTGCAAATTCGCACGAAGGATCAGGACTTCGCGATCAGTAAACCGCTCTTTCTTAAAGCCTCACATAGTCGGAACTTTGCCGACGCGACCACTCTCTTGCAGCCGACGAACCTGGCCTATGTGGTGGCGGAATGCAAGACCAACCTCGACAAAACCATGTTTCAGGAAGCCGTCGCCACGGCCCACGACGTAAAGTTAGCGGTGTTGGGTGCAAAGTATTTCCTGCTATGCGAATGGCTGGACATGACCCCCATCAGCACCGCACCGACAGATATAGACGAGGTGATCATCTTACGCCAAGCCAAACGGCTCAGTGCCAGTGTCCGCAAGAACTTCGACAAAGCGACGCAGCGGCAGGCGTATCGGGGGCAATATCAGGATTTTCTGCTACAGCATCCCCTGCGCCTGGCGATGTTCCAACGGTTTGTGGATCATA
>JALYUO010000247.1 GCA_030853735.1 Chloroflexota bacterium | reverse complement strand
GGCCGTAGATCTGCCGGCAATGGCGGATCTAGTTGCCCTAGCTCCAGCCCGCGTAGGCGGGCTTCGTAGCGGTAGCGGCGAGTTCCAGTCGCCCGTGCTCATTTAGAGGCCATGGCCCTGATGGCGTAGTGTCCGGGCAGTTGCACCTCTCCTAAGAGCCGCAGCCGCAGCTCAAGACTTCTTCGACATGGGTGCCCTTGATCTCATACACCGACGTGCCCGCGCCCTCGTAATACTCGCCATAGACGAGAACTTCCAGCACGCCGTCGCCATTCAGGTCGAGCACGCCGGTCACGCGGTAGGTCTGACTAGCCCCAAACTCAACCGCTTGCGGATAATAATCGCCGGCGAGGACGACTGTCTCAACCTTGCCGGCTACCACTTTGCGTAAAAAGACCACCGAGTAATCGCCGGCCGCCGCATGAGGGGTCACACCGTCTGTATAGTAGGTCGCCGTCACCAGCACTTCGGCTTCCCCATCCCCTTCCAGATCCACACGCAACACCTGGGTTAAGTGGACCTGGGGATTAGCGATACCGTGCGCGCGCAACACGACGGCGGCGGCTTGGCGGTATACCTCCTGGTCGGTACTCTCGGCCCGCACGACGCGGGGTTGCGGGTTCCAGGTGCCACCCACCGCCACCAGGGCCGCCGCCGGAGCCGGGGTGATCGCCACTTGTTGCGTCACCTCGCAGGGCTCGCCCACCGACTCCGGCGCGCTCCCGCGCCCCGTGCCCAAGGCGGTGGTGAGGCTATAGAGCCGGTAGGTCTCGCCCCCCTTCAGCGTGGCCGCGCTGAGTGTACCCGAAATCCACTTGCCGTTCTGAACCCCGCCCAACAAACATTGCGCCGTGAGGTCAATCGCTGCGCCCGTTGCCGGCCCGCCGGGGGTGCCGTTGGGATACTTGCGCCGGCGCTGGAAGGTGCCTAATTGCGACAGCAGCACATCAAACGGTGGTGCGTTTTCCGGGTGATACTCGAACACCGCGCGCTCGAAATATTGCACCAAGTAGGGCTTCTGGTTGAGATCGCTGACCTCAGTGAACTCCTCGCTGATCGGGAAGCCCTGCTGGGCCAAGCCGCCGTGCGCTTCCCAATAAGTGCGGAACCGCCCGCCGAGCGTATGGTTCGTTTCGGCAAAGCGGCGCGGATTCTGCGTGCTGGCCTGCTGGCCCGGCGCGCCGGTGGGGTACTTGCGCCGATACTGGAAGGTGCCAAGCTGCGAAAGCAACACGTCAAACGGCGCGGCGTTGGCCGGGTGGCGCTCGAACACCGCCCGCTCAAAATATTGCACCGTGTACGGTTTGTTGTCGAGGTCATTGACTTCGCTAAACTCGCTGCTGATCGGCAGCCCTTGCTGGGCCAAGCCACCATGTTCCTGCCAGTAGGTCAAAAACCGGCCCGCCACAGTCTGGCCCGTCTCAGGAAACAGCCGCCCACCTGCGGGGGTCGGGCTGGCCGCGACCGCCGGCACTGCCGCCTGTGCCACGGGGGACACGCCGCCGTCACCGGCTAGACTGAACAAGGCGAACCCACTGAACCCAAGCAGGACGACCAGAGGGATTCTAATTGATCGCATGGGATACTCCTTTTTGGTATGGCTATCGCGTGTGTTGCCGCTACTATACTCCGCTATGGGCTGTGATACAAGCAGGGGTAGCACTAAGGTGGGTGGAGCGGAAAAGTGGACAGATGCGTTGACGTAGATGAGGTGGGGTGCTATACTCGGCTAAAGCACCAAGCCAGAAGGAAGCCCCATGAAACATCTCCCGCTGCCCCGCTTAGATACGAATCCCGAATTGTGCCGCCTACTTATGCCCTACTGCCGGGTGGAAGCGGGCGAATTATGGCATGATCCACAGAGCGGTCACACAGTTGGCTGTCTTGATGCCGCCGATGGACGCGCAATCATGCGGTTGATGGCCGGCGAAAAGGCCGCCCTTGCTGTGCAAGACCCACCCTACAATTCTATTGCGTTCGAGCAGAAACGGATTGATGAGTTTATGGCCTGGTGTCAGCGATGGATCGCGAATACAAATAGCGCGTTAACGCAGGACAGCTCTTTATATGTCTGGCTAGGAGCCGATCAAAACAACGGCTTCCAACCGTTACCGGATTTTATGATCATGATGCGCGACACTGCATTCACGCCCAAAAGTTTCATCACCATGCGGAATCAGCGCGGCTATGGCACACAAAAGAACTGGATGGCCGTGCGACAAGAACTGCTATATTACATTAAGGGCCAACCGATGTTTAATATCGCGGCGGAATACACGGATATACCGAAGATTTTGCGCGGTTACTACAAGAATGTAAAGGGCGTTGTTACAGAGAACATAGAGCGTAGCGGTTCGGAAAACATCCGTGCCGGCAATGTGTGGGTAGACATCCAGCAGGTGTTCTATCGCATGGAAGAAAATGTGAACGGCTGCTACGCGCAAAAGCCGCTAAAAAGCTGTGAGCGCATTCTCCAGGCGAGTTCGGCGGCAGGCGATTTGGTCATTGACTTTTTCTGTCACTCCGGTTCCACGCTCCTGGCCGCCGAAATGCTAGGGCGGCGCTGCTATACAATAGACACCGATCCCCTCTATTGCGAGATTGCCATTCGCCGGTTAGAGCAATTTCGCCAAACCGGGCGTACCGGCTGGCAAGACAGCAACCCCTTTGAGCAGGAAATGGACCGAGACTCCCAACTACAGGCGTTTGTAGAGCAGGCCAACGGATTAGCTACCCAGAACGGTAAGTCACAACCCACCAATGGAACCAGACCAGATGCAGTCGTGCGGAGTTCCGAAGTACAACTGGAACTTTTCTAAAGGGTCGGCAGGGAGCAATGGAAAAGCTACAGCAGCAATTAGACGCGCTTATCGCTCGCCTGGAGAACGCAGAGGAGTTGCGCGCGCAGGTGCGTAGCTTGGTTTCCGTGTACCCGTTCAACGAGTTTGAATACATCATTGTCCACCTGCTGGCGGCCAACGAGCTAACTCTGGATGAGTACCACGAAATGAGAGCGGACTACATTTATCGCAACCTCTATTTACCGCTGTTTGAGATCAGCGCGCCGCGCGGTTTTGGCGAACTTTGGGCGCAAGGCCATTTACGCCAGCTTGTGCCCGCTTTACAGCGCCCAACCAAGCAACTAGATCCTGAGTACGGCGGCCAATACGACTTTTGGCTACCGCCGCGTATCCGTATCGAAGTAAAAGCCTCGCGGGCCGTTGAAGCTAATAGAGACGCACCGCTTTATGTAAAGGCACTCTCCGCTGACTCCGCTAAACCCTTCGATATGAACTTTCAGCAAATTAAGCCCCGCTACTGTGATGTCCTTGTCTGGATCGGCGTATGGCGTGATGATATCAAGTATTGGGTCATTCCCTCATTCGCAGTAGAGAATAGCTCTTTTTACTCCAAAGGGCAGCATCGTGGCAACATTGGGGAAGGGCAATTACACATCAATCACCTCAATATCAGCCGCTTCGATCCCTATCTAGTGCAATCTACAGCACTTGAACAGGATATCCATACAGCGTTCGCAGAAGAGCAACGCCTACGCCAGGCAGAATAAAGTTGCGCGGCCCCAGCCCAATAGCGTATAATGACTCGCTACAATCGCAGAGCGATCTGACCCCTTCTAGTGAGACAGGATACAGGCTATGGCGAAACCCGTACTGGCAATCGTGGGCCGGCCCAACGTCGGCAAATCTTCGTTATTCAACCGGCTGGTGGGCCAGCAGATGGCGATTGTGCAGGATCAGCCCGGCACCACGCGCGACCGCCTGTACGGGACCGCCGAATGGCGCGACCGCGAGTTCAGCGTCATCGACACCGGCGGCATCGGCCTCGATACCGGCGAAGGCGATCTGCTGGCGGACATTCGTCTGCAAGCCGAGGAAGCCATGCGCCAGGCCGACATCATCGTTTGGGTCGTCGACGCCTCGACCGGTCTGTCG
>JALYUO010000215.1 GCA_030853735.1 Chloroflexota bacterium | reverse complement strand
GCGTAGCACGTTGCCCTATCCCGCCCGCGCAGTTCACGCTATCCTCCATGCAATAGGCCATCCCGCCGCGCAGCAAGCAGCGCTGCTACAGTCGCGCCTTATGTTAGGTGCGGGCTTGGCGCTACTTGGCGGGGCCGGTGCGGAGGAGACGGGGAGCGGCGGCGCGACCGGGGCGGCGGGCTTTTAGCTCCATTTCGGCGGAGGCGGTGTCGGCGGCGGCGACTTGATCGAGCAGGGCGACGGTGCGGGCTACTTCGTCGGGGGTGAGGCCGGCGGCTTGGAAGCGCACGGTTTCGCCGCCGAGCAGGGCCAGGAAATCCCCTTCGCCGAGCAGCCCTTCGGCTCCACTACCCGGTAAGCCGGCGGCGTGGGCGGCTTGCTTGCTGTCTTTGCAGCGCCCGACTAGCCGTGCGCCCCAGCCTAGCTGCTCCACCAGCGGCGATCCGGTCGTGGCGGCGACGAAATGCACGCCCAACTCGCGGCCTTCGCGGGCGATGTGGTCGAGCAGGTCAAGCGACTCGCGGGCGTGGGAGCCGGCGGCGAGGGCTTCTAGCCCATCGATCAGGACCACCAGCGCCGCGCCGTCCAGCGGTTCGCCGTCGGCCAGCATGGCGGCGCGTTCGTGGAAGAGGCGCCCGACCCAGCGTAGCCGTTGGTGGGCTTCTTGCGGTTCGCGCACCGGTTCGGCGATGAGGTGGGGCAGGGCATCTAGGCCGTCCCAGGCGCTGACTTTGCGCCCCCGACGACCCGGCCCGCTCAGGTCAATCACCAGCAGGCGCAGGGTATCGGGGCTGTTGTGCAGAGCCAGCGAGAGGGCCATCGTTTGCAAGAGGGCCGATTTGCCTGCCCCGCCGGCACCAATGACCAGGGTGGGACAGACTTCGGGCGCATCAAGCCGCAACAGCAGCGGCGACCCGGCGGTGTCGAGGCCCAGCGTGGCGGTGATCGGCGGCACCAGTTGGGCCACCTTTTTCGCTAGCGGCAAGAGGCGGACGGTCACGGGGTCGGGGCGCGGCACTTCCAACATGAGGTCGCCGGTCTCTGGATCGGGGGCCAGGCGCACAGCCGCCACTTGCAACGCCTCGGCGATTTCGCCCAACAACGGCGCGATGCGCGAGGGGCGTACACGCGGCGGCAATTGCAACTGGAAATGCAGCAGCCGGGGTGACAACGAGCCGCCCGTTACGCGCCCGTTGATCTCGTGAGCGTGCAGCACATATTCAATCGCATTAGCATGGTGATCTAGCAAGTCGTTCATCGCATCCCAGTGTCAGCCGGTAGACAGGCGCGGGTGCCTAGCTGCCCGCGCCTACGCTTAGTTATATACCTGTGGGCTTGATTACGACAATGACCCGGCCCTGCACTTTCACGCGGTCGCGGTCGCCACCGCCGGCGCGGCCAAAGGGATAGAGGCGGATCGGTTCGCGGTCGGCGGTGGCCGACTGCAAAAAGATGTGGTCGCGCTTGCGGTAGAACCGTTTGAGCGTGACATAGCCTTCAGGTGAGTCGGAGTCGGTGAGGCGGGCGACCACGAAATCGCCCTGGTCGGCGCTGTTGGCGGGCTGGACGACCACCAGATCGCCGGGCTGGATGCCGACATGGGTCATCGAAGTGCCGCGCACACGCAAGGCATATGCGCCACTGCCGGCGGTCACGAGCGCCCGATCTACCTCCACGCCATACTCATAAGCATCATAGTCGTGGAAGGCGACTGTGGCATCATACTGGCCGGCGGCGATTTCGCCGATCACCGGGATTCGCACTGTGTCACGGCGCACGCACGTCGCCAAGTCAGTGACATAGACCCGACTGTTGGCGGCATTGCGGCGGCGCGACGACGCAGCGACTGGTGATGTGCCTAGCACCCGCAGATCCTCGCTAGGGCGGCGCACGGGCTGCACGGTGACACCGCCACCCTCGGAACTGCGCTGAAATGCGCCCCAGGCCGGTGCGAGGCCGGGGGCCAGCAGATCGGGACCACCCCGCATGGGCGGCCAACGGGGATCAGGCATGGCGGCTTCCTCTTGATCGGGCGGCACCCACCGTCCGAGATAGGGCGTTAGGCGAGTTGGCGCACCACGCAGACAAGGCGACCTTTGATTTCCAGGTTGCTTTCGTGCGTGTAGATCGGGTCCATGGTCTCATTGGCAGGCTGCAAACGCACGCGGCCCTGGCCTTCGGGATAGTAGCGTTTCAACGTGACGGCCTGCTCGGCGCGCAACCAGGCGGCGACGGTCTGACCGACTTCGGCGGTTTGCTGTGAGTGCATCACCACGATGTCGCCGTCGTTGATCAGGTCTTCGATCATCGAATAGCCCTTGACGCGCAGCGCGTATAGCTCTTCGGGATGACCGGCATAGCGCCCCAGGTGCAGCGGCGAAATCTCCATCGGCTCCCAATTACCCGCCGCGAGGAGTTCTTCCAGCACGGGGATGGCGGTGCCGGCGGCGATAGGCGTGGGGGCCAGCGGAATCCGCAGTGTGCGCGGGGCGCTCGTCTTTTCGACCATTTCAATGGCGCGTGAGATGTTTTTGTCGCGGTGGATCACGCCCCGCTCTTCTAAGGCTTTAAGATTATAGTCCACCACCGAGGTAGACGAGATGTTCAGCTCGCGCTGGATGTCGCGCACGCTCGGTGAGTAGTTGTGGTCATCAATAAACCGGCCGATGTATTTGCACATTCGGCTTTGGAGGTCTGAAAGCTCCGTCTTGCGCTTGCCCATCTGTTGCCCCTTGCTGTTTGGCGTGGCCGCAGCCGTCCGGCTACGCGCCTAGTCGGCTTATCACAAACCTGACCCTCCAGCGGCCTCCCTGTGGCGGTGGCCCACGCCCTCTCCGTTACGGACAGCGACCCATTGGCCCCCGCGTCACCGAGGCCGGGCCGATTCTTTACGTTTTTAGTGTCGCCTGGTTTCACGCTGTGGCATCTGTTGGCGGCGACCACCCATCATCTTTCGGGTATAAGGCTACTATGTGCATCATAGCACAGAACACCCGTTCGTGTCAATAGTTTTGGCGGGCAAAAACGAACATAAATGCTGATTTAGGTATCAGGTATCAGGTATCAGGGGGCAGGTATCAGGGGGCAGGTATTGGGGGTCAGGGTTCGGTATTCAGCGTTCAGGGGTCAGGCTATTGTCCCCTGATACCTGATACCTGCCCCCTGATACCTGATAC
>JALYUO010000213.1 GCA_030853735.1 Chloroflexota bacterium | reverse complement strand
CCGTAGCACTTGGCGAGCACGTTTTTCCGCAGGGCGGAGACGGTTTCGCGGGCGATCACTTTGCTGCCGACAGCGGCCTGAATGGGCACGTCAAACATCTGGCGCGGGATCAGGCGGCGCAGTTTGTCCACCAGCGCACGGCCCTGATAGGTGGCTTTGTCGCGGTGGGTGATCACGCTCAGGGCATCTACCGGCACCGCGTTGACCAGAATATCGAGTTTCACCAGATCGGCGGCCCGATAGTCGGTGAAGCTGTAATCCAGCGACGCATAGCCCTGGGTGCGCGATTTCAGTTGATCATAGAAATCTACGATCATTTCGCTGAGGGGCATATCGTAGCTTAACGAGACGCGGTTTTCGTCCAGATACTCGGTCTTGTGGTACACCCCGCGCCGCTTGGTGACCAGTTCCATGATCGCGCCGATAAAGCGGCTGGGGGTCACGATTTGGATCGCCATCCAGGGTTCTTCCATCGTCTGGATCGCGCTCACATCGGGCATCATGGCCGGGTTATCAATCACCAGCACGGTGCCGTCGGTGCGCGTGACCTGATATTCGACGCTGGGCGCGGTGGTCAGCAGTTGCAGGTCGTATTCGCGTTCCAGCCGCTCCTGGATGATCTCCATGTGCAGCAGGCCCAGGAAGCCGCAGCGGAAGCCGAAGCCGAGCGCGTTGCTGCTTTCCGGTTCATAGACCAGCGAAGCATCGTTGAGGTGTAGCTTGTCGAGCGCGTCGCGCAGGTTGGTGTAGTCTACCGTATCCATCGGGTAGACCCCGGCAAACACCATCGGCTTGATCGGCTGGTAGCCGGCCAGCGCCTCGCCGGCGGGGGCCGCGACCAGGGTGATCGTGTCGCCGACCTGACATTCGGCGATGCCTTTGAGGCCGGTCGCCAGATAGCCCACTTCGCCGGTGCCCAGCGCGCCGGTGATGATCATGTTGGGGGTAAACGCGCCGGTTTCCAGCACTTCGGCGGTCGCGCCGCTCGCCATCATCAGCACGCGGTCGCCGGTCTTTACCTTGCCGTCCACGATGCGGCAATAGGCGATCACGCCTTTGTACGAGTCGTAGTGGCTATCGAAAATCAGCGCGCGCAGGGGTTGCGTCTCGGTGCCGTGCGGCGGCGGGACGTGCTTGACCACCGCTTCGAGGATCTCGCTGATCCCGCGCCCCTCTTTGGCTGAGGCGAAGATCACTTCGTCTACCGGCAGGCCGATCACGCGGTCAATATCGAGCGCGACCAGTTCGGGCTGCGCGCTGGGCAGGTCAATCTTGTTGACCACCGGCACGAGGCTGAGGTCATGTTCGAGCGCCAGATAGACGTTGGCGAGGGTTTGCGCTTCAATGCCCTGCGCGGCATCCACCACCAGGATCGCGCCTTCGCAGGCGGCCAGACTGCGGCTCACTTCGTAGGTAAAGTCCACATGGCCGGGCGTGTCAATCAGGTTGAGTTCGTAGACTTCGCCGTCGAGTGCCTGATAGCGCATCCGCACGGCGCGGGCCTTGATGGTGATGCCCTTTTCGCGCTCCAGCGGCATCGAGTCGAGCAGTTGCTCCACCATGTCGCGGGCGGCCACGGTGCCGGTCTCTTGCAGCAGGCGGTCGGCCAGGGTAGACTTGCCGTGGTCAATATGGGCGATAATGCAGAAATTGCGAATATGGCTTTGGTCGGGCACGGTATCCTACACAGACAAGGGGCGACCCGGCGGGCCGCCCAGCGAACAAATCGGGTTTTCTCTCTGGTAGTATAGGCGGCAGGCCGGGGCTTTGTCAAGGCAGGGCGGGTGTTTATCGCACCGCGCAGCCGCGCAGGGCACAAAGGTTTCTCAGTTTATGCGATGTTCTCTCACCTGTGGTTTCACGCTTATACTCACCCTTCATCCGCCCCAACATTCGTGTATTCGTGGCCCCATTCGTGGCCGGTCCGCTCGCTAGGCGTGGCCTCCCGCCTCCGCCGCCAACTCCCGCTCGGCCCAGTGCGCGAGGGTGGCAAAGGCAGAATTGGCCGTGCCTGACCAACTTTCTCCTAGCAACGCCCCTAGATGGAGCAGCAACGCGGGATCCGGCGCAGCATTACGCAACGCCTCCGCTGCCGACCGGCGCACCCTCTCCTCTGGGTCGGACAGGGCGGCCAGCAGGGCGGCTTGCACCGCCGGCTCCCCTGCAATCCCCGCCAACGCTTGCGTTGCTGCCCAGCGCACCGACCACGGCAGGGTGGACAGGCAGGCCAGCAGGGCGGCTTGCACCGCCGGCGATGCAAGCCGCCCCGCCAACGCCCGCACTGCCACCATCCACACAGAGCTATCCGGGTCGGACAGGCGGGCCAGCAGGGTGGCTTGCACTGCCTCATCTTCGGCTAGCACGTTAAAACGCACTATACGGTAGCGTTCCGCTGCTAATGCTGCCCCTATCCATTCCAACAGGGGATCATGCAATGCGCGCACCTTCAGTAGGTCACGAATCACTTCGCCTGCACTCTCGGCTAAGGCAGCCACTTTTGTATCGAGCCACAGGTCAAACACGCGCCGCTCCACAGTCAGGGCTATAGGGAGGTCTACGCCGGGGTCGTCGGCGACCACGCGGCCGGCCAGCAGCAGGTGGCGGTGCAGGTAGAGTTCGTAGGGGTCGGTGGTGTGCAGGATGGCGGTTTCGACTAGATCGGTGGCATCGTCGCTGTCGCCGATTTCACTGCCGATATAGGCGATGGCGAGGCGGATCACTTCGCTCCAGCGCGGATCGCGGGCGCGGCGGGCGATTTCGGCAGCGAGTTTGGCGCGGTGGCGGGTGATTTCGCGGGCGGCGAAATACTCCTGGAAGGTCTGGTGGCTGAAAGCCCACTGGCCCGCCCCCTTTTCGGTCAGCAGGCCCACCTCGGCGCTCAGAGTTCCCAGGAAGCGGTAGACCTGCGGCATCGGGTCTTCGTCGGGGTGGTTGGCCTGCTCGGCTTTTGCCAGCACGCGGGCCACTTCGTCGCGGGTTGCCACGCCCGCCGGGCGCTCGGCGTGCATCCAGTAGGCCAGCGGCCCCACGCCTTTCAGCACGGTCAGTTCATCGTTGCTGCTGCCCACCGGCAGCCCGGCCACGTTGCGCGCCTTGCGCCAATCGGCGATCAGGGTGCGCGCCACCAGGCCATAGAGCCGCACGCGCTGGCGCGGCAGGTCGGCGTTGCCGGCGAAAAACAGCAGCGCCAGCATGGTCAGTGTCAGCGGGTTATCGGCCAGTTTCGCCACGCCGGGATTGTCGCGGATCACCGCCAGCAGCGCGGCGGCGGTGCGGTCGCGTTGCCCCAGGTCGTCGCCGCGCAGGGTGCCGAACACCGTGTACCAGCCGCCGGCAAAAGCCGCTTGCGCGTCCGCGTCCAACGGGTCCAGCGTGGCCTCGGCGTATTCGTCCAGCGGCAAGGGAATGTAGCCGGTGATACGGCTGGTCGCCAGCACGCGGTTCGCGCCACGCCCCTGGGCCAGCGCCGCCACCATCGCGCTCACCTGCCCGCGCCGCTCGCTCGCCACCTCGTCCAGCCCATCCAGCAAGTAGACCAACTGCCCCGTCCGCTGCGCCCAGGCAAACAGCGGCTCCAGGCCGGCTACCTGCCGCCCCGCGTAAAACGCCGCCGCAAAGGTTGCCACGTCGAGGTTGGGATCGTGGGCCAACTTCTCGGCATAGGCGGCCAGCGACACGATCAGCGGCAACGGTCCCTCTGCATCATCCAGCAGGGCCAGCGCGTAATGCTTCAGCGCGGTAGACTTGCCCGACCCCGGATCGCCCAGGATCACCGCCACCGGGGCCGTGGCGATCAGATCATCTATCGCTACTCGCTCCCGGCGCGTTGGGGGCGGTGGAATGTGCCTCATGAAGCCAAACGGTGGAACCGGCTCCCCATAGGACTCTGCGAGCGGGTTGAATTCCTGATCGCCGCGCTCCTGGCGGGGTGTTGGCCGATGATCTACCACGCCGGCGCGCAAAGGTACATAGATGTCGTGCAGGCGGATGTTGGCGGCGTGCAGGCGGGCGTGTTCGGTCGCCACCAGCCCGCGCAGGTCGGCCCGGTCGAATTGCGCCCGCAAATGGGCCGCATAGCGCGCCCGTAGCTCCGGCGGCGGCACCAAGCCGTCACCGAAGGCCCGCAGCAGGGGGTTGTCAGGGTTGGCTGTGCAGGCTCCGGCGATCAGATCGTCCAGCTTGCCGCGTGAATCAAACCACTCAATGACGTTAAACGCCACGTCTTCCAAATCACCTTCGCGACAGATTTTGCTGAGGCGTACATTTAAGTAGTGATCTAACATCCGCTCTAGCTTTGACCAATCACGAAAGGCATCACAAAGCGCGTCACTTAGCTGTTTGCGGTGGATGTTGTCTAGTTCCATCGGGCAGCCTCCATCGGCAGGGTGGGTTTACGGGTATTATATCACACCCTGCCCGCTTTACTGTCCTGTCTCTAGCGATTGCTGCTGGGCCGCTGTAGCTACAAGGTGCGTGAGCCTGTGGCGCGCACCGCCGTATCGGGCTGTGGAGGACAGTAGGGGACTGGCCGGTTGCGCCTACGCTGGGGTCTCGGCAGTGGGAGCCGGGGCGATGATGGGGGTAAAGATCAGTCGCAGCAGGGGAGTGATCCCGCTTCTTTGGCTGCTATAGTCATTCAGCTAATGATCTGGAGAGGCGAGTGGCCCCACCAACTGAGGAGTTTGCACCCCCAGGTGCGAACTCCGAGGGTGGCGCGTCGTTCGCACCTGGGGGTGCGAACTCCTCTTAACTTACGCTCCAGATCATTAGCTGAATGACTATATTTTCCTGTTGGCTCCGGCTATTGGCAAGATAAATGCTGTAGCTCTTTTACCCTTGTAATGGGTTCGCCCAATGGCTCGCTTGGTAGCGCCGGATTGTGGGTGGCTCTGTCGCACGACCGGAGCGGCGTGGCAACCGCTGGGCGCGGCAACCAGCGGGGGGATGGCGGTCGGGCGGGGCACGGGGCAGCGCTAC
>JALYUO010000191.1 GCA_030853735.1 Chloroflexota bacterium | reverse complement strand
GCCGGAGGCGGCGGGGGTGGCGGCGGGGCGGGCGGTGTGTAGGGTTGCGCCGGGGGGGAGTTGCACGGCGACGGTGGCGGGGATCGCGCCGGTGCCGGGCTGTTTGCGGATGCCGAGGCGGTAGGCGGCTTTGCCGGCGGTCGTGGCGGGCAGGGTGTAGCTCAGGCTCAGAGTGCGCGTTTCACCGGGAGCCAGGGTCAAGAAGCTGACGAAGCTGGTCAGGCTGTATTCGTCAGTGCGCTGGATGGGCGGCACGTCGGCTCCCCATTGCGCGTGGGTCAGCGTGGCCCCAGCGGGCGCATAGACCCGCATATAATCGAAATAGCAGCCCTGCGTCATGGCCGCATAACTCTCTTTGTAGTGCGAATCCTGCACGCAGGGCGTACTAATGGGCGGGCTGGTATTGTGGTAGGTGACAGCCACAGTCGCCGTCTGTAGACCGCCGCTCGTGGGCAGGGTCGCGGTGTAGGCCAACGTCTGGCTGATGCTGGCGTTCACCTTGTTGAAGCCCATGTTGGTGTCCACCACGGCCAGCGCATCACCGGGAGCAAAGCGCACCGCACCGTCCGCGCCGTTGGCCGTCAGCCAACGCATCGTCTCCGTATCGTGCGTAGTGACGAGCAGGTGCTTCTGCTCCATGCCGGTTTCCAGGGCCAGGGCCAACGCCAGCAGGTTGGCGCGCGGCAGGGTGTGCAGGTTGGCGGCCAGCGCGTGGAACAGGTCGCCCATAAAGTCTTTGCGGTGCTTCCACCATTCGTTGGTCAGATTGCCGGGCGTGGGCATGAAATAGTGGCGCATCAGGTCCACCACGTTGTCGCTGCGGATCGGTTCGGGGTAGCCGGGCAGGGTGATCGGCCCAGTGGCTTGCAGCAGCAAGCCGAGCAGGTGCTGATCCACGGCCAGCGTGCCATCCACGGTCACGCCTTTGTCCAACTGGTAGAAGTTTTCGGCGGCTTGGGCGCTGAGGGGGAAATCGGGTGCCCAGTTCGAGTCGCGGATATACCACCCCTGCGCCTGCATATAGCGCGCCAAGTCGGCCGGCGGGGCCAGGATGGGGCGGCTGAAATTGTCTATCGCGTAGCTGTCGCTGAACTCAGCTTGGGTGAACTTGCCGCGATCTACCGTCAGCAGGCCGACCGCGCTGATGAAGCCGCCGGTGGCGCGCAGTTCGTCGGCATTTTGCACCAGCACCAGGAAGGTGATCGGGCGGCTGCGGCCCAACAGCGTGTCGGCGGCGTGCGAAAGGCCGTCCAGGCTGTTGAGGGCGCGGGTCAGCAAGGGCAGTTGCGCGTCTACCTTGTCGAGCGCGCTGCGTAGCTTGGCGACCGAGAGGCGATCCGCGTCCAGGGCGGCGCGGTCGGCCTGCACGGCAGCCAGCGCCGTGCGCGCCCGGCCAATCGCGGCGGGGTCGGCCTCCAGCGCGTCAATGAGTGGGCTGAGGGTGGCGGCCAGCCCGGTGTCCCCGCCGATCGGCGCTGCGTCCTGGTGAAATTGGGCCACGGCAGGGCCGAGCGCATCACTGAGCGCAATGCCCAGGTCGGAGCCGTCGGCGGCCAGGGCCAGTAGGGGCGGGGCTTGGCTGACATCGCCGCCGATCTGCGGCAGCCAGCCGAAAGCGGGGGCCAGCGCCAGCAGCGGCCCGGCGGCGCGTTGCGCGGCGTGAAAATCATCGGCGGCAGTCGCAAAATCACGCTGCGCGCGGGTCAGCGTGGCGGGCGTGATGGCGGTCGGCGGGTCTATGTTCAGCGTGCCGACCGCCTGTTCCAGGTGTGCTTGGCCCGACGCGAGATGCGGGCGCACCGTGTTGTAGACCGCATAGCCGTAGGCACCGCCGAAGCCCAGCCCGCCCAACAGCAAGGCCAGGCCCAGTAGGCAGCCCCACCGTCGCCGACGCGGGCGCACGACCTGCGCGGGCGGGTCAGGCGGCGCTGGGCGGCTCATGCGGCAACCGGCGGATCGCGGAAGTAGGCTACGGTGCGCGCCAGCCCGTCAGCGAACGACACCTGCGGCGCGAAACCCAGCGCCGCCTGGATTTTGCCGATGTCGGCCTGCGAGTCGCGCACATCGCCGACGCGCGGCGGCTCATGGCGGGCCGTCAAGTGGGTGCCGAGGCAGGTGTTCAGGGTCTCAACCAGATCCAACAGCGAAATGCGGCTGCCGCAGGCCACGTTGTAGTAGCCCGATACGGCGGCGGGCGCGGCGGCGGCCAGCAGGTTGGCTTGCACCACATCGTCTACATAGGTAAAATCGCGCGATTGCTGCCCGTCGCCGTAAATCGTGGGTGCCTCGCCGCGCAGCATAGCGGTCAGGAAGCGCGGGATGACGGCGGCGTACTCCGAGTTGGGGTCTTGCCGCGGGCCAAAGACGTTGAAATAGCGCAAGCCTATCGTCGGCAGGCCGTAGACTTCCGTGAACGCTTGGCAATAGCGTTCGGCAGCCAGTTTGCCCACCGCGTAGGGTGAGAGCGGCTCGACCGCCATCGTCTCGACTTTGGGCAACGTGGGGCTGTTGCCGTAGACCGACGACGACGAGGCGATCACCACCCGGCGCACGCCCGCATCGCGCGCGGCCAGCAAGACGTGCAGCGTGCCGGTCACATTCACCTCGTTGGCGGCCAGCGGTTCGGCTACTGAGCGCGGCACCGAGGCCATCGCCGCCTGATGCAGCACCACGTCCACGCCGGTCACTGCGCGGCGCACGGCCGCAGCATCGCGCAGGTCGGCTTCGTGCCATTCGATGCTGTCCCAGACCGCCGCGAGGTTAGCCCGCCGTCCGGTGCTGAGATTATCCAGCACGCGCACCCACGCCCCGCTCTTGACCAACGCTTCCACCAAGTTGGAGCCGATAAACCCGGCCCCGCCGGTGACGAGATACGTTTGCACGCGACTTCCTTTCCCTTTACCCAGCTTTGCGTTCGACAACACCACGGCGACCCGGTAGGAGGGGGCTGGGTCCCCCGACCGTGTAACAGTGTCCCCACGGTGTCAACACGGAGACACGGAGATTAACGAGCGTTTAGCCTATTGTAACAGGTCTCGCCCTGATCGGCTAGGGGTGCGGGCGGGCGGCGTAGGCGGCGGCGCGGGCGCGGTAGCGGTCGCCGAACGCAGACAGCGTGGCACTGCTGGGATCGAGCAGGTCGCCGTTGAACTGTTGACCGCCGCTTCGCAGGGTGAACCAAGCCCAGGCCGTGACCAGCCCGCTCGACTCCAGCCAATCCGCCGTGCGGTCCATATAGGCCAGCCCACGATCCACCGGGTCTACGGGGCGGCCACAGCAGCCGCGCCCATAGAGAACGCCCCACTCGCCCAGCAGCAACGGCTTGTCCGCCTGTCCGGCCCCCACCATCCACTCATGGAAAGCTAGGATGCGCGCCTGGAAGCGCGCAGAGTCATAGGGGTCAGGGCCGTCGAGCAAATAGTTATGGATGTCCCAGCCGTCCAGATCGGGGGGTGCGCCGGTCCACGCGATGGTCGCCGCGACAAACGCCTGCGCCCAGCCCGCGTCGGCATCGGCGATGCCCGCCGATAAGATCCCGGCGGTGGGGTCGGCAGCGCGGATGACGGCGGCAGTGCGGGCAAACCAGCGTGCATACTCCGCCGCCGGCAGATTATCCTGATGGGGATCGTTCGGCTCATTGCCCAAAATCCACCAATGGCCGGGCCGCGTGCGCGCCAGCGCCGCGATTTCGCCGGCGCGGGCTTCGCTGCGTGCTTCGATCAGCAACAGTCGCTGATGGCCGGGTTGATCGTCCGTGCTGCGGAAGCGGTAATCATAGTACCAGACTGGGCCGAAGCGGTCCAGATCGGCCGGCACGGCCCCAGCCGCGTCGAAGCCCGCCGCCACGCCATAGCCCAATGGGGGGGCCGACCTAACCCCCCCGCCCCCTTCCCTACGAAGGAAGGGGGAGCTATTCTCCCCTACATCTGTAGAGTGGGGGGCGGGGGAGAGGTTGCCCGGCAACGGAATCAGCCGGCCCAGCACGTAGCCGACCAGCAGCAGAGCCAGCGCCACCGGCAGCAGCAGGGCGCGACGGGTCACGCGGAGAGACGTGGCACGTCGGCCTGCCACGGTTCGGCGCGGCGGCCCAACCCCGCCACTGCGTCGCCTACCGGCTGGAACTCTGGGATCAGCCCTTGCAGCGCGGCAATGATCGCCGCCCGATCATCGCGGCAGACGGCAGTGTGCAACTCCGGTAGCCAGCGATCCAAGCCCTCCGGCGTGGCGCTGCCGGCATGGGTGGCAATAAACACCTTCTCGTGGCGGGTGCGCGCATAACCCTCGCCAGGAACGAACAGTTCTTCGTACAATTTTTCACCGGGCCGCATTCCGGTAAACACGATGTCTATATCGCGCCCCACTTCGAGGCCCGACAAGGCGATCAGGTCGCGCGCCATGTCCACCATCTTCACCGGCTCACCCATATCGAGGACAAACACCTCGCCGCCGCCGCCCAACACCCCCGCCTGCAACACCAATTGCACCGCTTCGGGGATGGTCATAAAGAAGCGTTGCATCTCTGGGTGTGTGACGGTGAGCGGGCCACCGACGGCGATCTGGCTGCGGAAAGTGTGCAGCACGCTGCCCCGGCTGCCCAGCACGTTACCGAAGCGCACCGCCATATAGGGCTGGCCGCTGACCTGCGCCGCCTGATGGACCAGCAGTTCGGCGGCGCGCTTGCTGGCCCCCATCACGCTGGTCGGATTGACGGCTTTATCGGTCGAGAGCATGACAAAACGGGCCACGCCCACGGCCAGCGCGGCGTTGAGCAGGTTGCGCGTGCCCCAGACGTTATTGGTGATCGCCTCGCCGGCGTTGTCTTCCATCAGCGGAACGTGCTTGTGCGCGGCAGCGTGGAAGATGATTTCGGGCTGGATGTGCTGAAAGATCGTGTTGATGCGGTCTGCGAAGCGGATGTCGGCCAGCACCGGGCGGATGACGCTGGGACTGCCGGGCACGCGGTCGGGCAGGCGGTCTTCCAGCAGGTGCAGTTCGTTGGTGATCTCGAACAGGCTGTTTTCGCCGTGACCGAGGATGATCAGCGCCGCCGGGCCGCAGCGCAACACTTGGCGGCACAGTTCGCTGCCGATGGAGCCGCCGCCGCCGGTGATCAAGACGCGCTTGCCGTGCAACAGGTCGTGCATGGCCGCCACATCGGTCTGCACGGCTTCGCGGCGCAGCAAGTCGCTAATGTCCACATTGCGGAGGCTGTTGACGCTGACTGCGCCGCCGAGGATCTCGTACATACCGGGGATGATGCGCGTGCGGACCCCCGCCGCTTCGCAGATCGTCACCACCTCGCGGATGGTTTTGCCCGGCGCTTTGGGCATGGCGATGATCACTTGGCGCGCGCCGGTCTCGCGCAGCAAGTCGCCGATGCGCGTGCGCGGCCCCAACACCTGGATCCCCCGGATGCGGGCGTGCTGTTTGTTGGGGTCATCGTCTATGAAGCCGACCGGCAAGAGGCCTAGGCGGGGGTTGCTCTGCATTTCCTGCACGATGCCTACGCCGGCCTCGCCCGCGCCGACCACCAGCACCCGTTCGCTATCGAGCGTGCGGGCGCGCTGATCTTGCAGCCGTTCGGCCAAGCGGATACTGTAGCGGATGCCGCCGACGGCCATAACCGTGAGCAGGCCATCAATGAGCGGCAAAGAGCGTGGAAAGTCGTCGCTGATCCAGTGCAAAGGCCGTAAGACCAACAAATACACCACCGTTTGCACCGCTGTCGCGCCTAGCCCCACCAGCAGGATGTGGGCCAGTTCGTCAATGCTGGCATAGCGCCAGAAGCGCGTATACAAGCCGGCGCGATAGAACACGGCGATTTTGATGAGCAAAAAGGTCGCCGTCGTGACCAGCAGCGACCCGCCGTACTGACGGAACTCCACTGTCGAGTCGAGACGCAGGGCCAGGGCGACCATTGGAATCAGCAAGAACAGCCCCACGTCGGCGGCGAGAAAGTGGCGATTGCGGAGGGCCAGCAGCCCGCCTACCAAGCGGTCGGTGGGCGTGCGCCCGCTGGGACTGGTCTGGAACATGGCCGCGACTGTGCGAAGGATCAGGCCCAGGTCGCTACCCAGGGTGCGCCGTTGCAGATAGGCCAAGTCCAGGGCAATTTTGGCCGGCATGATGCTGGTGCGATAGTGGGCTTCGGGATCGGGGCCGGTCAGCAACTGTTCTTCGTGGCGGAAGGCCAGCGCGGCGGCGCTGGTGATGCCGGGCCGCGCCTGCAACACGGCGCGCTGCTCCGGCGTGTAGAGCGCGACATAGCGCGGGTCTTCGGGGCGCGGCCCGACGAGGCTCATCTCGCCGCGCACGACGTTGAGCAGTTGCGGCAACTCGTCCAGCTTGCTGCGGCGCAACAGGCGGCCCAGGCGGGTGATGCGCGCATCGCCGCCGGCGGTGATGCCCGGTCCCTGGCGGTCGGCGGCCACGACCATCGTGCGGAACTTGTAGAGCTGGAACAGGCGACCGCCTTGCCCGACGCGCCGCGCCCGATAAAACACCGGGCCGCCGTCCTGAAGTTTGACGGCCAGCGCCAGCCCCAGCCACAGCGGGGCCAGTAACCCTAACCCGAACACGGCGACCACCACATCCAGCACCCGGCGCAAGGGGCTGTCAGCGATGGCGGGGAGGGGTGCCGCCGGCGGCGTGGCAGCGTTTTCCCAGAGTGGTCTGCTTGGCGGGACGTGCGGACTCCATTTGAGCATGGACTACCTCGAGAGAGCAGCGTAGAAGCATACGCTTGATTTGGATACGCTCCTATTGTAACACACACCAGGCAGCCTCAACTAGGGGGTAAGTCACAGTTTGATCTCAATAGGACCCCTATTGCGGTTATACCAAAGGAGCTACCCCACTGGGACACCCCCTTTGGTTCGCGGCGAGGCGGCCGCAGACGCGCCGGGGCGCAGGCGGCGCAGTTGGTAACGGCCAGATAGCTGATCTTGGCAATCCGGCCCCGGAAAGCGTGCGCGCTAGGTCGGAAGGTGCCGTTGCTGTAGCCACTGATGACTCCGTCCGCTTCGCCTTCCCGACCTGGTGGCATCCCGCCGTGCTGCGGGGGCTCGCGTACCTGCGCCACGCCGGCAGCGGACCCGACGCGCGCGTGGCTACGG
>JALYUO010000182.1 GCA_030853735.1 Chloroflexota bacterium | reverse complement strand
CTATTGCGGCGCGCGGGAGTTGGGGAGGGGGGGCCGGGGCCAGGCGGACGGCACACAGCCGGGCGCGACTACATTCAACGAGTTAGAGGTGAGCGGCGCGCAAAAAGGCCGACATCGTAATGATGCCGGCCCTGTGCGCCCCTATAGGCTGCACTGGTCTTATTTGCTGCCCGTGCTGCTGTCCGGCGGGCTGGTGTCTTTCGCGTCGCGCCAGACACGCTTGACCATCGCTTCGCCGGCGGCCATAGCGCTGCTGTCAATGCTTGCGCCGCTGTCCTTTAGGTCGTTGATCACGAACTTCGGCATATGGTTGTTGATCCAGACGACGAAATCCGCGCTGTCTTTGACATTGCGCTCGGCCAGGGTGGCGGTTTCGTTGTCGCCCAGCGCCAGCGCGGTGGCGTTCAGCATGATGTAGCTGATGATGCTCAGGTTGATCGCTGTGTAGTCGTCGCGCAGGTCTTTCGAGATTTCCTCGGCGCGCACTTTATCGATCAGGCCCGCCGCCACGCCCAGCGCCGCTGCGCCGGCTTCTTTGATCGGGTGGGTGGCACTGCCGCCCAGCGCCTCCAGGCGCGTCGCTAGCGAATCCAGGTGGCGCTGTAGGGTGCGCGTGATCTCCTCGAACTTGGCTTTGGCTGCCGCATCGTTCTCGGCCAGTTTCACTTGCTTATCAATGGCCTGGAGAATGTGCGACTCCAGCGCGTGCTGGTCGCCGACATATTTCTGTAGAATTTGCTCGTTGGTCATTCGACTTCTCCTCATATAGTTGGGTTATTTAGGCAGTCATCCCCGGTACGGTTTGTCCACCTATTTACCTAACAAGAAAAGCAATATGTATGCCAACTCGACAATTAGCCTGCCGCGACTGGTTGGGCTTTCTTAGTCTGGCCGGCCATGCGCCCGCGATCTTGGTGCGTGAGGATGCGCTTACGCAGGCGGAACGCTTTGGGCGTGACCTCCAGCAGTTCGTCATCGGCGAGGTACTCAATGGCATCATCGAGCGACAGATTGCGCGGCGTTTCGAGGCGCAACGCTTCGTCGGCGTTAGAACTCCGCATATTGGTCAGGTGCTTCTTTTTGCAGACGTTCACTTCGAGGTCTTTTTCGCGGATATGCTGGCCCACGATCATGCCTTCGTAGACCTCAACTCCTGCGCCGATGAACAGTTGGCCGCGTTCCTGCGCCCCATAGAGGCCGAACGTGGTGGTCAGGCCCGGCTCCCAGGCCACCAGCGAGCCGGCGTTGCGCGTGGTGAGCGTGCCGGCCAATGGGCCGTAGCCGGCAAACAGGGTGTTCATGATGCCCATGCCGCGCGTGTTGGTCAGGAACTGCTGGCGGAAGCCGAGCAAGCCGCGCGTCGGCACGCGCGAGACGATGTGCGCGCTACCGTCATCGCGGTACTTCATGTCTTGCATCGCGCCGCGCCGTTCGCCCAGCATCTGCACCACCACGCCCATCACCTCTTGCGCGACCTCGATCTCCACCTGCTCATACGGCTCCTGCGTCTGGCCGTTGATCTCCTTAAAGATCACTTCCGGCTTGGAGACCTGGAACTCGTAGCCTTCGCGGCGCATATTTTCGATCAGGATGGTTAGGTGCAGCTCGCCCCGGCCTGAGACCACGAAGGCATCGGTGGTGTCGGTGTCTTCGACGCGCAGGGCCACGTCATGCTCCAGTTCGCCGTAGAGCCGTTCGCGCAGCTTGCGGCTGGTGACAAAGGTGCCTTCGCGCCCGGCGAACGGGCTGTTGTTGATATTGAAGCTCATCCGCAGCGTCGGCTCTTCCACGCGAATCGGGGGCAGCGGCAACGGGTTGATCGCGTCGCTGATCGTGTCGCCGATGTTGGCCTCCGGCACGCCGGCAATTGCCATGATGTCGCCGGCCAGCA
This sequence comes from Chloroflexota bacterium, assembly GCA_030853735.1. Classification (GTDB taxonomy): domain Bacteria; phylum Chloroflexota; class Chloroflexia; order QHBQ01; family JAICKM01; genus JAICKM01. Next base: position 2,849 of record JALYUO010000182.1, on the reverse strand, counting down.
CTTCATCCACTTCGGTGCGCGCCAGTCCCTGATAGCTGAATAGTTGCGTGATACGGCTGGGGGCCATGTTGCCGTCGTGATCGATCCGCATGACGGCCTGCCCTTTGCGGAAGGTGCCGCTATGCAGCCGCCCGATCAGGATCTTGCCCTTATACTCGTCGTTGCTGAGGTTCGTGACCAGCAACTGTGGTGTAGCATCGGGGTCCGCTTCCGGTGCGGGGATATGCTCCAAGATCGCGTCGAACAGCGACTCCAACGTCGGCCCCATGTGGTTGTGATCCGTGCCCGATTGCCCACTGATCGCGTTGGTGAACTGCACCGGGAACTCGGCCTGCTCTTCGTTCGCGCCCAAGTCTACGAACAGGTCGAACGTCTCGTTGATAACGTGCATCGGGCGGGCCTGGGCGCGGTCAATCTTGTTGACCACCACGATGGCCTTGTGGCCGCGGGTCAGCGCCTGGCGCAGCACGAACTTGGTCTGCGGCATGGGACCGTCTACGGCATCCACCAGCAACAGCACGCCGTCCACCATGTTCATCACCCGCTCCACCTCGCCGCCGAAGTCGGCATGGCCGGGCGTATCCACGATATTGATCTTGACCCCGCGATAGACAATCGAGGTGTTCTTCGCCAAGATCGTGATGCCGCGCTCGCGTTCCAGCGCGTTCGAGTCCATGACCCGTTCGGCCACCTGCTGATTGTCGCGGAAAATATGGCTCTGTTTGAGCATCGCGTCCACCAGTGTCGTCTTGCCGTGATCAACGTGGGCCACGATAGCGATATTGCGAATGTCAGTGCGCTGCATGAGACTCCCCTGTAATCTGCTAAAACCGATCTGTCAACCTCTTATTATACCCGATTTCGCCGCAGCGTGCCGAAAGCCGCAGCGGGGTAAGTGTTCAGGATGAGGGCCAAAGAATTGCATCCCCGCCGCGCAGAGCCAGGCAGGCGGCCAACGAGTTCTCCCCTCGCCGTTCCCAGGTCGCAATGGAGTTCTGTAACCCCAGGCGCGTGGTGCTGCCGGCCGCACTCTGCGTCCCGCCGCTAATTTTGCGCCCTACCGCCGCTCATGCGGCGCACACCATTGTCTTTTCCGTCCGATCAGCTGCCGAAACAACCGTGTACTGTGGCGATGGACCCTCCTCTACCTAATCAGCAACCGGAAACTAGCCTGGCCCAGCTTGCCCCGCACCTGCACGCCCCCTACCTGTCTGGTTGTTGACTCCACATGGGGATGTGGTCGCCGCGAATCTACTGACCGATTGGTTGTGGGCCGCCGCTCGCCCGGACACACTGCTGGGGAGCAGCATCTTGTGTATGAGCCGGGGTGTATCTCCATCTTTCGACCGATTGACAGGCAGGGGAATCGGCGTAGAATAGAGGCTATAGCGATTGTGAAACATTGCACAATCGCCCCGCTTGTCGGCAGTTAGCGAAAAGGAGCCTCCCCAATGGCAGCACAAACCGCCCTCCGCCCGGCAAAAGACAGCATCCCCGGCATCCGCGACACCCCCATTATCGGCAGCCTGAAAGCCTTTCAACGCGACCGGCTGGGCTTTTATCTGCGTTTAGCCCACGAAGGGCGTGATGCGACCCAGGTCCACTTGGGGCCGTTCTGCTTATACATTTTCAACACGCCGGAAATGGTCCAGTCGATCCTGGTAGACCATGCAGCGGATTTCGACAAGGGGCTGGTGCTGCACCGGGCGTTCGATCCTGTGGTGGGCGACGGCCTGATCAACAACGAGGGCGATGCGTGGCGGCACCAGCGCAAACTGATCGCGCCGGCCTTCAGCCACCGCCATACCGCGGACTACGCCGCCACGATGGTGCATTATACCGAGCAGCTCCAGGCCGCTTGGCGCGAAGGCCAGGAAGTGCGGATCGATCACGCGCTGGCCGGCCTCACCATGAGCATCATCGGTAAGGTGCTGTTTGACCAGGATGTGTTTGGCGAAACCGACGAGCTTGGCGCGGCGATCACGACCGTACTGGAATACATGAACTACTCGATCAGCCACATCTTCCCCATCCCGCTGACCTGGCCGACCGCACGCAGCCGCAAGACCCGCACCGCCCTGGCCCTGATCAACAGCCGCATCCAGGCGATGATTGACGAGCGGCGTAAAAGCCCGGTCGAGCGCAACGATTTTCTCTCCCTGTTGCTGCGCGCCCGCGCCGAAGACGGTAGCGGCATGAGTGACGAGCAGATCCGCGAAGAGGCGATGACCTTGTTCCTGGCCGGGCATGAGACGACGGCCAACACCCTCTCCTGGTGCATCTATTTCCTGACGCTGCACCCCGCAGTGGCCGACCGGCTGCAAACTGAGGCTGACAGCGTGCTGGGCGGGCGCGTCGCCACCGCCGCCGATGTGCCGAACCTATCCTATACGTTGCAGGTGTTTAAAGAGGCGTTGCGGCTCTACCCACCCGCCGACAGCATCGCCCGCACGGCCTTGCACCCGGTGGTCGTCGGCCCCTACGAGTTGCAAAAAGGCGAGATCGTCGGCTTGCCGATTTACACCATCCACCGGCGACCGGAGTTCTATCCCGACCCGGAACGCTTTGACCCGGATCGCTTCCTGCCGGAGGCCGAAAAGCGGCTGCCGCGCCACGCCTTCATGCCGTTCGGGGCCGGCCCGCGCATCTGCATCGGCAACCATTTCGCCATGATGGAAGGGCAATTGATCCTGGCGACCCTGGCCCAGCATATTCGCTTTGCGTTGGTGCCCGGCCAAGCGGTGGTGCCGCACCCCGTCTTCGTCATCCGCCAGAAGGACGGCTGCCGCGTGATCATCCACCGGCGGGATGCGTGACGAGGCATCAGGGGTCAGGGGTCAGGGGTCAGG
>JALYUO010000163.1 GCA_030853735.1 Chloroflexota bacterium | reverse complement strand
CCCCTACCCTGGCCGCCGGCGAACACCTGGTCACGTCGCCGATGGTCGGCACCTTCTACGCCTCCCCTGCGCCGCAAGAAGCGCCTTATGTGGTCGAAGGCGACGAAATAGCGGTCGGCCAGACGGTCGGCATCGTCGAGGCGATGAAGATGATGAACCCCATCGAGGCTGAGGTCGGCGGGCGCGTCGCCCGCATTCTGGTGCGCGACGCGCAAGGGGTCGAATACGGCCAGCCGCTTATCGTGATCGCCGAGGGCTAACCAGGGGTGGAAATCTACACCGTCACCGAACTCGTCACCTATCTGCGCGAACTGTTCGAGGTCAACGAGGCGCTGCAAGACTGCTGGGTGGCGGGCGAGATCACCAACAGCAGCCAGTCGCCGTCGGGCCACTACTATTTCACCCTCAAAGAGCCGACCGCGCAGATCAAGTGCGTGCTGTTTCGCAACCAGGCCGGCTGGCAGACGGTGCGCCCGGCCAGTGGCCTAGCGGTGCTGGTCCACGGGCGTATTGCGCTTTATGAGGCCACGGGGTCGGTCCAGATCATCGTGGATCTGCTGCAATTGCAGGGCCAGGGCGCGGGGGCTCTGGCGTTCGAGCAACTGAAAGAGCGCCTGGAAGCCGAAGGGCTGTTTGCCGCAGATCGCAAACGCCCGCTGCCCGTCCACCCGGCGCGCATCGGGCTGGTCACATCGCTGGGCGCGGCGGCGCTGCAAGACATCCTCAACGTGCTGGGCCGCCGCTATCCCCTGGCCCAGGTGATTGTCTCGGCCACGCCGGTGCAAGGGGCCGATGCGCCTGCCGGCATCGTGGCGGCGCTGGGTCGCCTCACCGCCTTGCGTGACGAACGCGCCGTGGACGTGATCATCGTGGCGCGCGGCGGCGGTGCGCCCGACGAACTGACCGCCTTCAATGACGAAGCGGTGGTTCGCGCCGTCTATGCCTCGCCCATCCCGGTGGTTACCGGCGTGGGCCATGAGACTGACACCACCCTGGTGGATTATGTGGCCGACCTGCGCGCTCCGACCCCCTCGGTGGCGGCGGAGATGGTCACGCCGGATATGGTGAGCCTGCTGGCCGATGTGGAGAGCCTGCGCCAAGAGTTGTGGGCCGCCATGAGCGTGCAACTGGAGACCGCCGCCGCCGATTTGGCCGCGCAAACCGCCGTACTGGCCCGCCACTCGCCGCAGGCGCAATTGGACAGCCAGCGCCAGAGCCTGGACCGCCTGAGCGGGGCGCTGGGTCTGCACCTACAGCACCGCCTCGCCCTGCAACGCGCCCAACTCAGCGCGCACCACGCCCACTTGGCCGCCCTCGCGCCCACGGCCATCCTGGCGCGCGGCTATGCCATCGCCCGCAACCGCCGCACCGGGCGCATCGCCGCCTCCATCGCCGACCTCGCTGCCGGCGACATCCTCGACTTGCAACTGGCTGACGGCACGGTGCCGGTGCGCGCGGGCCAGCCCAAGCCGGCGGGGTAGGCGACGAGGCGACCGCTACGCAGCCCGCCGGCGCGGGCTACGACGGGGGGGTTATGGGGCACGGGCGACTGGAACTCGCCGCTACCGCTACGAAGCCCGCCTACGCGGGCTGCGACGGGACGGCTGTAGGGGCGCTGCTTGCTGCGCCCGTGGGGACGGAGGCGGCAGACTGCGCGACGGACTGTAGGGGCGCTGCTTGCTGCGCCCGTGGGTGACTGGACTGCGCGACGGACTGTAGGGGCGCTGCTTGCTGCGCCCGTGGGGACGGGGCGGCAGAACTGCGCGACGGACTGTAGGGGCGCTGCTTGCCGCGCCCGTGGGAGACGCGGGATAGGAGATGCACCGATGGAAACGTTTGTAGACGACGAGGCGGGCTATCGGCGTTGGCTGGCCGACCATCCCACCGGCAGTGTCCTCAACGTGCCCCGATCCGGCACGAACCCGCTGCTGGTCCTGCACACCGCAGGCTGCACCTTCATTAGCTCTCCCACCCGCACCAATTACACGACCACCGCTTACTACAAAGTGTGCGCCACCGACGCGACGGATCTAGTCGCCTGGGCGGCTACGCAGCCGGGTAGCTGGAAGCACTGTGGGGTGTGTAGCCCCGACCCCAACGCTGCCAATCAAACCCGTGCATCCCGTGCGCCTACCCGCGCAGCGTCTGCTGTCATAGCGAAGAGCGCAGATGTGGCCTGGGAACCGGCTAACGCGGGTGGCGCGATGGGTGACTGGCACCTGTGGACGCATGGCGCACCTCTGGGACAGATAACTCACCTGGAACCGCGTCTGGCAAGTTGGGATAGTAAAACAGCACCTTCGCAAATTGCGCTGCACGCCTACCTCGATCCGATTGCAGCGACGCTGGCTCCCATACTACAAGATCGCACCGGCCTGTTCTTGCATCTGGCGGTAGATGTGCAAAATCCGACGCACTTGCTACGCCATCACGATCTTGAAAATTACCTGACCCCAATCGTCCAACGGCTCGGTGCCACGCATTTCACCTTTGTCAGCGCGACCAAGCGCGTCGGCGGCGGATCGCAGCTTACGGTGGGCTATGCGGCACCGTTGGTGGACCCTGCTGCGCTCGTGGGCTGGGATCATCTCACCGCCCAGCCTGCGGGTAGGCCCACGGACAGCGCCTGGAAAACGGATCTTCGCGTCGCGCTCATCGGCCAACACCCAGCGATTTTGCCGCCCGGCCCAGTAGATGTGCAAATCGCGTGGCGCGGCGACCCTGCTACGGCGAATAAGCGCTGGGTGGAGTGGTGGAAGCCGACCGGCGACGCGATGGGACCGGTGTTGGGCGAGCCGACCGGCGGCAATCCGTTTAACCCCAGCGATGATCGCATCGTCAGCCTCGGTTTACACTTGCAGCCCGATCCTGCCGGCGCGTCGGGTGTAGCCGTCGGCCTATGGTGGAGGCCCCATCAGCTTCAGGCGCTCTAAACCCCATGTCTCCACTGGAAACTGATCGCCTGCTTATTGGTTATCTGAAAGACTATGTTGAGGATACAGGTGAGGATTTTGCAATCAGTACAGGAGCTGTTAAGCGCACTGATCGAACACCCTAATGTGTTGGGGATCGTTGAATTTGGCTGCGATCATCGTGCCGAGAACTTTACGGTAGGGGATTATGATGTTCTGGTAATCCTCAAACGCTTAGACTACCAGGTGACAAGCATACATTTTGACCTCGGCAATACGCCAGTGGATCTGAACATACGCTCAATCGAGTATTTGCGGCGGTTGCCGTGTGTTTTCGGCTTTGAGCGCGCATTTGTTCGCAGTCGTCTCCTGTACGATCCAACAGGAGAAGTGGGCGGGATTATTCAGCGATTAGCAGCAAGTCTTTCCCCTCCGCATCCCGATCCACTTACCGAGCATGAGATTGCCCGCATTCGCCATTGGCACCGGCACATCCTGGATAAAATTGGTTCGCGTGTAAGTACGCAGCCCACCTTGTGTGATTTCATCCTATACACGAACATTTTCTGGCTAGTGGAAAACTACTTCCGTATTCACCGCCGCGAGTACGAAGGCCCGACCAAAGCCCTTGATTATTTAGAAAGCCATGAGCCGGCGATCTGTGCTGCCTTGCAGGACTTCTATGCCGCCCTCGACATCCAGCAGCGGATACAGATCACACAAGGACTGACAGAACGCATACTCCAGCCCATTGGCGGTATGTGGAAAAAAGACGAGATACTGGCGTTTGGCGAGAAGGCAGGGCCGGGATTACAACGACAAGGACAGGATGTGTTTAATAGCCTCTTTGGCAAAGCGGGGTCGGGAGATAATTCGCTCATCCTCTGAAAGCCGCACGCAAATTAGGAACACCGTCATGCCCACGCTGGAAACTGACCGCCTGATCATCCGGCCTTTTGTGGCCGCCGACATAGATGCAGCCTACGCGGTGTTCGAGGGCCATCCCGATGTGTGGCGCTATGATCCGGGGCGGCAACGGACGTATGAGGAGCGTGCCCGCGAAATCCAGTATCGTATCGCCCAATATGCCCGCGAGGGCTTCGGCTGTATGGCGGTGACGCGGCGGAGCGACGGCGTGCTGCTGGGCTATTGCGGCCTGCAAACGTGGCTGCGCGCAACCCACCCCCTGGCTTCGCTGGAAACCGAACTGTTCTACAAACTGGGCCGCGCCTACTGGGGCCAGGGCTATGCCACCGAAGCCTGCCGCGCCATGATCGCGCACGCCTTCACCGATCTGCGCCTGCCGCGCCTCGTCACCGTCACCGCCGCCGCCAACGCCGAATCGCTGGCCCTGCTGCGCCGCCTCGGAATGCAGATCGTCCCCTCGCCCACCGACCCGGCTGAGGTGAACGGCATCCTCGCCCACCCGTTGGGGGCCGACCAGACCGACCTCTCCCCCAACCC
>JALYUO010000158.1 GCA_030853735.1 Chloroflexota bacterium | reverse complement strand
GGGCTAGGTTGGCTGCGGGCGGCCGCGGCGGCCGGGGCGATGGTGGCGGCGCTGCTGATCGCGCTGCGCCCGCCGTTCCGCCATGCCGGGCGCACATTGCTGATTGTGGTGGCCGGGTTCGGCGTGGCAACGGTGGTGTTTGGCCTGTCGCGCTCTTTCCCGCTCTCGCTGCTGATGCTGGCCTTGCTCGGCGCGCTCGACAATGTGAGCGTGGTCATCCGCAGCACGCTGCTACTCACGCGCACGCCGGACGCGTTGCGCGGGCGGGTGAACGCCGTGCATTACGTCTTTATCGGCATCTCGAACGAGTTGGGCGCGTTCGAGTCGGGCCTCGCAGCGGCGTTGTTGGGCACAGTGGGCGCGGTGGTGGCGGGCGGTGGCGGCACGTTGTTGGTCGTGGGACTGGTGGCCGCCGGCTGGCCCGCCTTGCGCCGCTTGGGGCGGCTCGATCCACACGCGGCGGGCGTGGAGGCGGGCGCGTAGCCGGACCTAACTCTCCTTTCCTAACATGAGGAAGGTGGTCTAGCGAGTGCCGGGCGCGTGTGGCTACTACCGGCTGCTTGCTACCGGCTGCTGGCGCTATAGTCTTTCAGATAATGATCTAGAGATTAAGAAAGAGGGGCGTTCGCACCCCCAGGTGCGAACGACGTGCCGCCCTCGGAGTTCGCACCTGGGGGTGCAAACTCCTCAGTGGGTGGGGCTAACCACCGCTCCCGATCATTGGATGAATTACTATAGTACGGGATCAGGCACGCGGTTGGGTAATCCCCCACGAGTACAGCGCCGTGTCGTGCGCGACTACACCCGACCAGGTGCTTGATCCCGCAGTAAGAATGCCCCGGTTCGGTGGGTAGCTGCGTACACATGGCGGGGCCGTGTAACATACGGTAACAGTGTCCCTCTTCCTCGATCCTACAGGAATCCGCTATAATGGCAGCGACCGCCAACGGACCACCACGCATAGGGGAGTAGCAGGGTATGGCACAAGGCAAAGGGATGACGCAAGCCGGCTTGGATCGCATTCTAGGCGAGATCGGCCTGGAGGGACTGCTGGAGACACTGGGGCAGACCCTTGCGCCCACCGATTTACAGTCGTTGCTGCTGGCAGTCTACCGCATACGTGCTGCCCGGCAGACTCCGGCGCGGGTACTGGAGCAGTATGAGCACAACCGCTTTGTGCAGCCCGCCGCCGTGGATTTGCGGGCGCGGGCCGAGGTGGATCGGCTGGCGCTGGCCTGCGCCGACCCGGCCTTCGCGGCGTTGGATCTCGCGCCGGTCTGCCCACTGGGGACGGTCTCGGTGGTCGGGCCGGTGGACCAGAACAGCGCCGTCAGCACCAGCCGCAACACGGAAGTGGTGTCCGACTGCACCAATGTGCTGGCCCTGGAATGCGCCGTGCGCCGCCGCGCCCAGCGCCGCGACCCGGCGACGGCGGGCGAGCAGGTGCGACTGTGTACCAGCCATCGCCTGCTGCGAGCGCAGTATTACAACCGGCCGGGGATGCGTGCCCACTTCCAGATATTCGCCCTTTGCACCGCCGGGCGGGCTGCGGCGGGCTACCGGTTCGAGTTGGCCGCCCTGCTGGAGCAGATCACCTGCTACCTCGCGCTGCTGGCGGCGGTCGCGGAGATCGGCTATCAGGTGCAGGAAGTACGGGTGGTCTTTACCGATTTGCCGGACCCCGCCTTTGCCGAACGCTTGCAAGAGGGGGTGATCACGCCGCTAACCGTCCGCTTCCCCAACGCGCAGGTCGTGTGTACGCCGGATCAGCGCACCGTGGCGAGTTACTATGAGTTGGTACGCTTCAATATCGTAGTCCATGACGTGGCGGATGGGGAGTCTGAATTAGCCGACGGCGGCTTTACCACTTGGACCCAGCAATTACTCAGTGACCACAAAGAACGCCTGCTGATCAGCGGCATTGCGACCGAGCGCATCTGCCTGCTGCCCCGCGAGGAGGCGATCCATCATTGCTAGGGGAGACACCACCGTGCAGCACGACATTCGCCTGACCGCCAAGAAACTCGCCCGCCGCCTCGAACTGATCGCGCCGTTGGTCTACCGGCGGCGACAGCCCCTGGCCCCACTGACCTTGCAGGCGCTGGCGGGGCCAGAAGTTGCGCCACCGCTCAATGCACCCGACACAGGTGATTGGCCGGCCATTCCCTACAACAGCTACTGGGGCGGCCACGACCTCAACTTTGCTTTGCGCGGCAGCTTCACGGTGCCCGCCGACTGGGACGCGGCGGCCCCAGTCGCGCTGTTGCTGCCGCTGGGCGACGGCGGCGATTTCAGCCATCCCGAAGCTCTGGCCTACCTTGATGGGGTGCCGTATGCCACCACCGACCGCCATCATCAGGAGTTTCAACTCCCAGCTACCTACCGCGACGGACAAGCGCATCGCCTGCTGCTGCACGGCTGGACCGGGCTGGTGGGCGGCGTGATGAGTCAAGGGTCCGGCAAACAACTGTTTATGCAGGAGTGCGCCGTGGTGCAGATTGACCCGCCCACGCGCGAACTGCTGACCGTGGCCCGCACCACCTTGCAGGCGGCCCTGCTGCTGGATAGCTACGAACCGGCCAAAACGCGGCTCTACAACGTGCTGGATGCGGCGGTGACATTGCTGGATACGCGCGAACCGTTCGGGGATGCCTTTTACGCCGGCGTGCCGGCGGCGCTGGCCGCGTTGCGGGCGGGCATCGCCGCCGCCGGGCCGCCGCTCGATGCCGAGATCATCGCCGCCGGCCACGCCCACATTGATGTGGCCTGGCTGTGGACGCTAGGCCAAACCCGGCGCAAAGCGGGCCGCAGTTTCCACACCGTGCTGCGCCTGATGGAGCAATTTCCCGACTATCATTTCACCCAGAGCCAACCACAACTCTATGCCTATATCCAGCAAGATTACCCAGAGTTATTCGCGGCCATCCAGGCGCGCGTGGCCGAAGGCCGCTGGGAACCCATCGGCGGGATGTGGGTGGAAGCGGACTGCAACCTCTCTGGCCCGGAGTCGCTGGCGCGGCAATTTCTGATCGGGCGCACCTATTTTCGAGAGCAATTTGGCGCGACCGCCGAGTCGCCGGTCCTCTGGCTGCCCGATGTGTTCGGCTACGCCTGGTGCTTGCCACAGTTGATCAAATTGGCCGGGCTAGAATACTTTTTCACCATCAAGATCGGCTGGAACCAGACCAATAAGATGCCCATCGATTCGTTTTGGTGGCAAGGGCTAGACGGCAGCAAAGTGTTGACCCATTTCAGCACCGCGCCGGAGGAGCCGTTGGGCGACAAACCGGACCTGCTCAGTTCGGCCACCTATAACGCCGATCTCAACGCTTTCAGCGCACTGGGCGCGTGGGCCAACTTGCAACACAAAGAGGCCCAGCGCGTGCTGCTGATGAGCTATGGCTATGGCGACGGCGGTGGTGGCCCTACGCGCGAAATGAACGAAAACGCCGGCGAACTGCGCGCTTTCCCCGCGCTGCCCCGGCTCACTCAGGGCAAGGTAATCGACTTTTTCCGCCGCCTGGAGGCGGAGAGCGGCGATCAATTGCCCACCTGGAACAGCGAACTCTACCTCGAAATCCATCGCGGCACCTATACCACCCAGAGCCGCAACAAGCGCGCCAACCGCAAAATCGAGTTCCTGCTGCACGATGCCGAGGCCGTCGCCACCCTGGCCGGGCTGTTGGACCCCGCGTATGAATACCCCCACGCCACCTTCCAGACGGCGTGGCAGGGGGTGTGCCTCAACCAGTTCCACGACATCATTCCCGGCAGCAGCATCAACGCCGTCTACCGCGAGTCGCTAGCGCAGTATGCCGCGATTCAGGCGGCGGGCGAAGCGGCCCGCGACACGGCGCTGGCGGTGATCGCCGTGCGGGTCGGCGGGGACGTGGTGGTGGTCAACCCGACCGGCTTCACGCGCGATGACCTGATACTCTGGCCGGGCGAGTTGGCGGCGGGGCAACGATTTGCCGGGGGCGTGGTGGCACAGGCGGTGGACGGCGGCACGCTGATCGGCGGGCTGACCCTGGCTCCCTACAGCGCGCAAGGTTTGACGGTGACGGCGGACCCGGCGGATGCGGCAACCGACCCACCGCCGTTGCACGTTGCGCCGGACCGGCTGGAGAATGCCTATATCCGCGTGGAGATCGACGCGGCGGGCGACATCACGCGCATCTACGATAAGCGCGCCGCACGCGAAGTGCTGCCGCCCGGCGCAGTCGCCAACCAGTTCCAAGCCTTCGAGGATCGCCCGCTCAACTGGGATGCCTGGGATATTGACATCTTTTACGACGACAAGCAGTTCCTGGCCGCACCGGCCGAGTCGATCCGCGTGGTCGAAAGCGGGCCGTTGCGTGCGACGCTGGAGATCCGCCGCCGCATCCTCAACAGCCGCTATACGCAGCGCCTCTCGCTGGCCTACAACAGCCCACAAGTGGACGTGGACACGACCATAGACTGGCGTGAACGGCATATCTTGCTGAAAGTGGCCTTCCCGGTGGATGTGCTGGCCCCGGCGGCGACCTACGAGATCCAGTGGGGCAGCGTGCAGCGGCCCACCCATCGCAATACGTCGTGGGATTGGGCGCGCTTCGAGACCTGCGCGCAAAAATGGGTGGACCTCAGCGAAGGCGACTACGGTGTGGCCTTGTTGAACGACTGCAAGTATGGGCACGACATTCAGGCCAACGTCATCCGTCTATCGCTGCTGCGTGCGCCGACCGCGCCCGACCCGGAAGCCGACCAGGGCGCGCACCGCTTTGCCTACAGCCTCTATCCCCACGCCAACCCCGGCGGCGGCCTCACCCCGGCGCAAGTCGCGCAACGGGCCTACCTCTTGAACGATCCGACCCTGGCCGTCAGCGGCCGCAGCGCACCTCAACCGCCCCCTCCGCCGCTGGTGACGCTGCCGGATCATCTGATTATCGAGACCGTCAAATGGGCCGAAGACGGCAATGGCATCATTGTGCGCTTCTATGAGTGCAACCGGCAGCGCGGCCCCATAACGGTGACGGTGGGCTTCCCCTTGCGCTCCGCCGCGATCACCAACTTGCTGGAAGCCGATCAGACCGCCTTGCCGGTGGAGGGGCAAAGCGTGCGCCTCTCTGTCACGCCGTTCCAGATCGTGACCGTGCGCCTTGTGCC
>JALYUO010000090.1 GCA_030853735.1 Chloroflexota bacterium | reverse complement strand
CGCCTAGCCAGGCGACCGCGCCCGGCAAGAGGATCGCCAGCGCCCCGCCGGCTAGTGCCAGCCCGCCGATCACGCCTAGTCCGCCCGCCACCAGGGCTTCCAGGCCCGCCAAGCGCAGGATCGTGCCGATGCCGGCTCCCCGCGTGCGGAGCAGCGCCTGCTCTTGCCGCCGCCGCTCGGCCCCCGCCGCCGCCACCGCAACGGTGATCAGCGCGGCCAGGATCGCCCCCGGCGCGCCCAGGAACAGGAACAGCACGCGCGCATAGAGGCTGTCTGCGCGCACCCCGGCCAGCCGCGCCCCTAGGTTATCGCCCACCAAGCCGCTGCCGGCGATGCGCGCTTCCAAGTTATGTGCGCGCTCCTGCACCACGGTGAACGCGGCGGCAGGGTCGGCGGGCAGATCGTGGCGCAAGCGGACGTGCAATTGCCGGCGGACTGAGTCGGGCCGGGCGGCGGCCTGAGCATCAAACAGTTGGTGCCAGATCGCCTCCGGCAGCAGGACGACATTATCCGGCGGGGCTTGCGGCGCGGCTCCTGCCGGCACACCCACCGCCTGGAACAGCGCGTCGGCGTTCGGCAGATCCACGATGCCCGCCACCTGCACCACGACCGCCGGCAGCCCGATACGGGTCATCGTAATCGTATCGCCGGGCGCAACGTGCAGATTGGCAGCGGTCTGTTGGGCCAGCACCACGCCATCGGGCGCGCCGATCAGTGGTCGGATCTGGCCGGGGAACTGGGCGGCGTAGCCCGGCGGCAGGCCCAGCGCCTGGCCCGGCCCGGTAGTTTGCACGCTGTCGCCGGTGCGGGCCGCGAACCCGGCGGTGTCGGCGTAGCCCACTGGTGCCAGCGCGGTATAACCGGTGGCCTGACCGAGCGCCGCCGTCACCGGAGCCGCATCGGTGCCCGGCAGCAGGACGATCTGCCAGTCCACCGGCAGGGCGGTCAGCGCCCGTGCGGTCATCGTGGCGGCACTGGCCGCTAGAAACGCACCGAGCGCGGCCAGCAGCGCCACGGTCAGGGCAATCCCGGCGGCAGTGCCCAGCACGCGGGCGGGCCGCCGCAGCACGCCCCGCAGCCAGAGGCCGCTCATGAAGCCACCGCCAATACCCCATGCACCATCTGCCAGCCCTGCGTCATGCGGGCGGCCACCGCCGGGTCATGGGTGGCGATCACCAGTGCCGTTGGGCTGTCCTGCAAGGCCGTCAGCAGCCCGTCCAGCAGCTGCGCGGCGGTGGCCTGATCCAGTTGCCCGGTCGGCTCATCGGCCAGGATCAGAGCCGGGCCGGCCGCCAGGGCGCGGGCCACGGCTACCCGCTGGGCCTGCCCACCCGACAGTTCATTCGGCAGCCGGGTCGCTAAGTCCGCCAGCCCCAACCGATCCAGCACGGCGCTGGCCGCCGCCTGGGCCGCTGCCGGGGCCATGCCGCCCAGCAGCAGGGGCAACGCGACGTTCTCGCTGACGGTGAGCGGCGGCAGCAGGCTGGGCCGTTGAAACACCAGAGCGATATGCGCGGGCCGCAGCATCGCCGCTGGGCCGAGCGCGGGCCACGTCAGCCGACCTGCGCTGGGCGTGTCCAGGCCGCCCAGCAGGTGCAGCAGGGTGGTTTTGCCGCTGCCGGACGGCCCGACCAGCGCGATGCGATCCCCCGCCTGGACCGTGCAGGTCGCCGCGGCGACCGCCACCAACGGAGTCGCTCCCCGGTAGTAGGTGCGCGCCAGCCCCGTGGCGACCACGAGCGGATCAGCCATCCACCAACCTCCCATCGCGTAAGTGCAGCACCCGATCAGCGCGTGCAGCCAGGGCGGCGCTGTGGGTCGCCACCAGCGTGCCCGCGCCGCTCTGCCGGCGCGCGGTCAACAGATCTAGCAGGGCCACCTCCGTCGCCCCGTCCACCTCGCCAGTCGGCTCATCGGCCAGCAGCACGGGCGGCGCGGCGGCCAGGGCCACGGCCAACCCGGCGCGCGCTGCTTCGCCGCCGGAAAGGTCAGCCGGTCGGGCGCTGTCCCGGTCGGGCAAACCCACCTCGGCCAGCAACGCCGTGATCCGCGCCGGGTCCACCCGCCGCGCCAGTTGCTGTTGCAGCCGCAAATTCTCAGCGATGGTGAGCTGGGCGAACAGGTTGCCCCGTTGCAGCAAAATGCCGAGGCCGGCGGCCCGGCGGGCGGCGCGTTCGGCTTCCGGGCGGCGCGTCAGGCGCTGACCCAGGAGCGTGACGTGACCCCCGTCCGGCTCGTCCAACCCGGCCAAGCAGGCCAGCAGCGTGGACTTGCCGCTGCCCGACGGACCGAGCAGGGCGACCAGTTCGCCGGCCGCCAAGTGGAGGCTCACGCCGCGCAAGGCCCGCGTCTCGTCGTCGCCGGTATGATAAAAGCGGTACAGATCCCAGGCTTCCAGCAGATTCATCTCAGCGCCACCGGAAGCTCTGCGCCATGCGTTGCCATTGGTCCACATTATCAGCCCCGGCGGGTGCCCACAGGTGCAGCGTCGCCAACCGGCCTGCACGGAAAAACAGATACGCGGCATTTTCGCGGCGGATCTGTTTGCCGGTCACCGCGTTGGGTTCGGAATTGGACTGGTATTCGAGGACGACCGCCGCGCCGCCGGGTAAGGTAACCTCACGCACGGCGGTCACTTGCACCGCCCGCTCGCCGGCTTGCAGCGCGGGCACCTGCGCGGCGCGCACACTCGCGGTGGTCGGGGCTTGGTCCGCCGCCGCCAGCGTCACCGCTACCCCGTCGAGCTTATCCTGAAAGGTGACGGTGGTGCCGTCTCCAGTACGGCCCCAGCCTTCCGGCACCTCCACCTGGTAACTACCGTCGGGCGCAGTGTAGGTGACAAACACCTGAGAGTCGCCAATATCACCCAGCGGATTTTGCTCCGGGGCCAGCGCCGCTTCCGTCGGGAGCGCGGTTGGTGTCGCGGGGATCGCGCTGGGCGCGGCTGTTGGGGGGATTGGCGTGCCAAGAGTCGTCGGGCTGGCGACGGACGGCGTAGGCACCGCAGTGGCGAGAGTCGCCGGACTGGGAGCGGGCAGTGGTGGCACTACAGTGGCGGCACGGGTCGGCTCGGCGCTGCTGGGTTGCGCTGGGCCGACGGATCGCAGCGGCTCCACAGTTCCACCGCTGGATCGCGGTGGCGGTGTAACTAGGATGGTCGGCCTGGCCGGGACGGCGGCAGTCGGTGGCTCCCCGCCGCAGCCGGCCAAGAGACTGCTCAACCCCAAGAGCAGCGTTGTATAAATTCGGTGATTTACGCGCATCGTATTGGCCCTTCTCTCGTTTGCCCGGCCCAGGAGGCGCGGTAGGGAGCGCCGTCCGCCCCTTCCCTGTAAGTATACCGTCGCCAGGTTAAAGTAGAGTTAGAGCCGGGCGGCGCTATGCACCCGATTCGCGACTGACCCATATCAACGATTTTAACCCCATTCTAACCCCATTCTAATGATGTTCTAATCGCAGCAATAGCGCGAAAGTCGCCCTGTGCGCCCAATTGAGCCGCCAAAGAACGCTGCCGGCGTGCTCAACTGCACCCTGGCGCGCCCCTCTTTTAGTGCCACAGGGCGACTTTCGCGCTATTGCTAATCGCATTCTAACCTGTGCGGTGTAACATAGAAAGCGGCGATCATCACAATGCGAATCCGCCGTGCCCCTAAGCACCTACACCGTCGCGTGCCGGCTGCCTGTGCTTGCCCCTTAGCACCCACTGATTAGGCAGCCGGCTACATGGACTGATTGAGGAGTAAACGTGAGTAAGGTCCCTATCGAAGTAGCGGCCGCTGGACGCGCCGCTGCGCCTCTGGCCGCCGGTCGCCGGCTGTTAAACAAAGTCCCGGAAGTGACTCTCTACTTCTGGATCATCAAAATCTTATGCACGACCGTGGGTGAGACCGCCGCCGATTTACTGAACACCCAACTGAATCTGGGCTTGACCCTGACGACCGCCATTATTGGTGGCCTGCTGCTCATCACGCTGTTCTTCCAGTTCCGCGCCACCCGCTACGTACCGGCGATCTATTGGCTGGCCGTCGTGTTGATCAGCATCGTCGGCACGCAGATCACCGACAACCTCGTTGGTAACTTTGCGGTCTCGTTGGTGACGACCACGATCCTGTTCAGCGTCATCCTGGCCGGGGTATTCGCGGCGTGGTATGCCAGTGAAAAAACCCTGTCCATCCACTCGATCTACACGCCACGCCGCGAAGCGTTCTACTGGCTCGCGGTCCTGTTCACCTTTGCGCTGGGCACGGCGGCGGGCGACCTCACGGCAGAGAGTCTCCAACTGGGCTACCCGCTATCCGCGCTACTGTTCGCCGCCCTGATTGCCGGCGTGACCATTGCCCACCTGCGGTTCAAGCTGAACGCGGTGCTGGCCTTCTGGGTGGCCTATATCTTGACCCGCCCGCTCGGTGCCTCGCTCGGTGACTACTTAGCCCAAGCCCCCGACGACGGCGGGCTGGGGCTGGGGACCGTGGTCACTAGCGTGATCTTCCTGGCGGCGATCTTACTCACAGTCATCTACCTGACCCTGACCAAAAAGGATGTCAGCACGACCGATCTTGACCCCGGTGAAGCGGTTCCGCAACTATAAATGGCGGCGAGCGGGAGAGCAGGCCCGCTCCCCCGCTCACCGTCACTGGCGTTGTCGCGCCTGCAAGCGCGCTGGCCGATCCCATCGTCGTTCCTTCATCTCGGACTGTTACCAGAGCCGATAGACCTGCTCCAGTATGCGGGGCAGCCCATGGTTAGTGGTTATATAAGGATATGTATCCCCCAAGTTTCAATCCCTTTTAAAGCTGGGTATCCCCAATAAGTATGGTTAGTATCTATCTAGGGATATGTATCCCGCAGGGTTCAATCCCCTCTAAAGCGAGGCACCCTCTACAAGTTACTATCGCCCCCTGTCAGCCCGGCCCGTTGCGCCACAAAGGTCGCTCACCATAGCCCGGCTCCGGTTGCCACACGAAAGGCTGCCCATTGATCGTCACCGTAAGGGCACCGCAGCCACAGCCGCAGGTCGCCCCCCCGCCAGCCGCAACGTCACCGCCCACGGCGCGCTGCCCAGCCCCGGCAACACGATCTCGCTCTGTCCCCGCGTCCAGCGCAACGTCGTGCCCGTCGCCGCCTCGCGCTCAGGATCACCCCAATGCGGTGTGCTGCCCTTCGCCCCGTCCCGGCTCGCCACGCCAAAATACGGCCAATCGTCCACCCCGCCCACATCCAGCACATACGGCCCATTGATCTGATAGGCCACCCCCAGCCCCACACACGCCACCGCCACCAACCCCCACAAGCGGCGGTCAGCAAAAGCGCGCACCACGGCGCGTAGTGGGCTGGGTAGGTGTGTCATACACAGCTATTATAGCGTATAATAACCCCATGTGCGGTATTGCAGGATTGTAGGAACGAGGCGGCTTATTGGACGATGCAAATCGCTATTCTCGTGCGAAACGATCTCTCCAGGTACGACTTGAACAAACAGGATCAATGTAAGCT
>JALYUO010000063.1 GCA_030853735.1 Chloroflexota bacterium | reverse complement strand
CCGCCTACGCGGGCTGCGGGGGGCCGATGGTATAGTCCTTCAGATAATGATCTAGAGATTAGGAAAGAGAGGAGTTTGCACCCCCAGGTGCAAACGACGCGCCGCCCTCGGAGTTCGCACCTGGGGGTGCCAACTCCTCAGTTGGCGAGGCAAGCCGCTTTTCCAGATGATTATCTGAAAAACTATAGAATATGTAGTGCAGTGAGGATCCGGTCGCAGCCCGCGTAGGCGGGCTTCGTAGCGGTAGCGGCGAGTTCCAGTCGCCCCGGCCCCCATGCCTAATTGAGATGCAATTGCTGCTGAATTAGTGGTCTTACCCCCTATGCAAACACCGTCGCAATTTGCTATAATGGAGTGTCGCAGTGCCGGCGATAGGCCATCAGAGAGGCGAACCCCTAGCCCGTATGGACATTGCCCAAGTTCGCAAACGAATCGAGCAAGAAGAGTTCACGCGGCTCGCGCCCCTGGCGGCCAAAGCGGTTGAGTCGCGCGGGCGGGTGCGCCCCGAAGCCCCCGATGCGCTGCGTACCGATTATCAGCGCGACCGCGACCGCATCATCCACAGCAAAGCCTTCCGCCGCCTCAAACACAAAACGCAGGTGTTTATTGCGCCCACCGGCGATCACTACCGCACGCGCCTGACCCATACGCTGGAAGTGGCGCAAATTGGCCGCACCATTGCGCGCGCTTTGCGCCTGAACGAGGATCTGGTGGAGGCGATTTCGCTGGCGCACGACCTGGGCCACGCGCCGTTCGGCCATGCCGGCGAAGATGCGCTGCGCGAAATCTACGACCCGACCTATCGCCACAACGATCAGAGCCTGCGGATCGTGGACTATCTGGCGAAAGACGGGCGCGGCCTGAACCTGACCTATGAGGTCCGCATGGCGCTGCCCGATTCCACGCCGGTGAGCGCGGGGATGCGGGGCGAGGGCGGCGGGCAGACGACGGTCGAGGGCAAAGTCCAGAAACTGAGCGACAGCATCGCGTATATTAACCATGATATTGATGACGCGATGCGCGCCGACCTGATCACGCCCGCCGACCTGCCGGCGGAGGCGGTGCGCGTGCTGGGCAACAGCCACTCGGAGCGCATCAACACGCTGGTCTGCAATCTGGTGGAGCAAAACTGGGCGGTGGGCTATCCCGCCCCCGGCGACCCGCCGGGCACGCCCGAAAGCGTCACGCTGCACTTTAGCGAGGATGTGTTGCAGGCCGCCGACACGCTCAAAAGTTTCCTGTTGCACGAAGTCTATACCGGCTCCGCCGCCAAGACGGAAGTGCAACGGGTGCATGATCTGATCCACACGCTCTATCGCTACTATTGTGCCCATTTCGATGAAGTGCCCGCCGAGATGCAACTGAACCCGCGCCACGAGCCGCCGGAGCGCATCGTCGCCGATTATATCGCGGGCATGACCGACCGCTACGCGATTGACCGCTTCACGACGCTGTATGTGCCGAAGTTGTGGTCTATTTAGAGTGAAAAGTTGAAAGTGCAAAGGTAAAAGTATTAGACGAGCGAATTATTCACTTTCAACTTTGCACTTTGCCCTTTCAACTTTCAACTTTTCACTTAGAGGATCGCCCGTGGCGGAATCGAACGCGATCAACGACATTAAGGCGCGGGTCGGCATCGTGGATGTGGTGCAGGCGCGCACGCCGTTGCAGCGCAGTGGGCGCAACTTCAAGGGGCTGTGCCCGTTCCACGCCGAGAAAAGCCCGTCGTTTGTCGTGTATCCCGAAACGCAGAGCTATCACTGCTTTGGCTGCGGGGCCAACGGTGATATTTTCGGCTTTGTGATGAACACCGAGGGGCTGGAGTTCCGCGATGCGTTGGCGCGGCTGGCGCGGCAGGCGGGGGTGGACCTCGCGCCGCGCGACGAGGGGCAGGCGGCGGTGGAGCGGCACCGGGAGCGGCTGTATGAAGCTTGTGCTGCCGCCGCGCTGTTCTACCATAACCTGCTGCAACGGGCCTCGGCGGAAGGGGCGGTGGCGGCCCGCGCCTACGCGCAAAGCCGTGGCCTGAGCGAGACAACGATAGCGGCCTTCCAGATCGGCTATGCGCCGGATAGCTGGGATGCCACGGCGAATTATCTGCGCGAACGCGGCTATAGCCCGGCAGAGATGCTGGAGGCCGGGCTGATTATTGAGCGCGAAGGCAGCGATGCGGGCTATTACGACCGCTTCCGCAACCGGCTGATGTTCCCGATTCGCGATGTGCGGGGGCGCACCACCGGCTTCGGCGCACGGGCGCTAGACGACCGCCCGCCCAAGTATATGAACTCGCCGCAGACGACGGTCTACGACAAAAGCGCGACGCTGTACGGCATTGACCACGCTACCGCCGCCATCCGCAGCAGCCACACCGCCGTGATCGTCGAGGGCTATATGGATGTGTTGATCGCCCACCAGACCGGCCACGCCAACGTGGTGGGCGCGTCGGGCACCGCGCTGACGGATAAGCAGGCGGACATCCTGAAGAAGCCGGCGCGCGAGATCGTGCTGGCGCTGGATGCCGACAGCGCGGGCGATTTGGCGGCGTTGCGCGGGGCCGAGGTGCTGGCGGGCAACATGGAGCGGGTGAGCGTGCCGATCTTGGGGCCACGCGGGCTGATCAGCGTGGAGCGGCGCATTGACTCGCTGATCCGCATCATGGCGTTGCCGCGCGGGTTGGACCCGGACGAACTGCTGCTGCGCGACCCGGCGGCCTGGGATCGCCTGTTGGCCGAGGCGCAGCCGGTGGCCGATCACTTTATCACCGTGGTGGCACGCAGCCTGGACCTGACGACGGCGCAGGGTAAGAGCGAAGCGGTGCGCCAGATCGCGCCGTTGGTGCGGGCCATCGGTGATCCGGTGGGGCGCGCTCATTATGTAGATAAAGTGGCGCGGCTGACGCAAACGCCGGTGGCGGCGGTGGAGCAAGCGGTGGCCCGCGCCGGCACCGGCAGCCCGACGGCCC
>JALYUO010000061.1 GCA_030853735.1 Chloroflexota bacterium | reverse complement strand
AGGCTATCGCCGCGCTCCGCTGCTCACGCCCGCCGCTTCAGGCTCGCCGCTAAGGGCCAGTCGGCGGGCCTAGAGTGTCCAGTAGCAGAACCGATGGGCTGTAGTAGGACTTTGCATAAGCCCTGGTTGAGGAGGCGCGGCGCTACTCCTGGGCGGGCCATTGTGCTATAATGGCGCGAAACCACCCAATAGACAGGAGGGCGACGATGCTAAATTACACCGGCACAGGCCGCGTAGACTACGAAGATGTGCTACGGGCCATCGGGCATTTTATTGACGAACATAACTTCAAAGAAGTGTGCATTATCGAATTGGAAGAAGGCATCCTGGTGCGCGGGTTGGTCTACACCGCGAACCGCCAGGGCTTTCGCACCATCAGCGAAGCCTATCTGTTCACCAACGAAGATATTGACCATATCCTGGAAGAAGCCTATCAGCGCCGCGGCAAAGCGCACGGCAAGCCGGTGCCCGGCACCGGGCCAGGGCCGCAACCGCGCCGTGGCCTGTTCGGCGGCAAGTAGCCGAGCGGGGCGGCGCGCGTGAAGAAAATCCTGGCCGGGGTCGCGGTCAGCATCCTCTGTCTCTATCTGGTGCTGCGCGGAGTCCATTGGGAGGAAATCCCGGCCCACCTGGGCGGGGTCAATCTGGCCTTGTTGGCGCTTGCCATCGCGGGCATGATCGGCGCGTATGCCTGTATGGCTTGGCGCTGGCATCATCTGTTGGCCCCGCTAACCGACGGCCCCCCACCCGGCTTCCCTGTCCTGTTCGGCACGATGATGACCGGCTATTTTTTCAACACCTTTTTCCCGGCGCGGGCCGGCGATCTGATGCGTGCCCACCTGATGAGCGAGCGCACCGGCCTCAGCCGCACCACGATCCTGGCGACGGTGGTCATCGAAAAGCTGTTCGATGGGTTGGCCCTGCTGGTCTTGCTCGTCGTCGGCCTGCCGGCGCTGTCGCACGGCGGCGATAGCCCCATCCTCGTCGGCGTGATCGCCATTGCTGTGCTGGGCGCGGCGCTGGGGGGGTTGCTGCTGTTTAAGTGGCAGGCGGATCGTGTGGTGGCGCTCACCGCACGAGTGGTCGGTTGGCTGCCCATCCCTGACCGCTTCGGCTCGCTGGCCGTGCGCCTAGTCCACACTTTCAGCGCCGGCTTACAGGTCTTCGACCGGCCCGGCCCGTTGCTGCGGAGCGCCGCCATTTCGCTGCTGGTCTGGCTGGTCGCGGCGGCGATGTTCGGCCTCGCCATCTTCGCCTTTCCCTTCCCCGACCCTAAGCCCGGCCTGTCGGCCATCCTGCTGATGACCGCGCTGGTCAATCTGGGCCTGCTGATCCCGGCCATGCCCGGCAATGTCGGCAACTATGAAGCCCTTATCTTGGGCACGCTGGCGTTGATCATCCCCGGCGTAGACAAAGACCTCGCCGTCGCCTTTGCCCTCGTCTTCCATGCCGCCCAACTGCTCGCCACCCTGTTGGTGGGTGGCCTCGCCTTTTGGAGCGGCCACGTCTCCCTGCGCGACCTACGCCCGACCGACTCCGACCCCCCCACCGACCGCCCCGCCGCCCTGCCCGCCCACCTCCACCACCCCGCCCGCGACGAAGCCACCGAATTGGGCATCGAAAAGCTGTAGCAGCGGTTCTCTGTTGCATATACAAACTCCTTCCTCTATAATGTCGTTAGTTGGCTATAAATGAGGCCATAACGTATCCAATTGAGAACGAGTACGAAGAGGTCGCGCCAATGGATGAACCATATTTGCCGGAGGTTCCCTGGCGGGCGCACGGCACACCATTTCGCGTCATCGATCTATTTGCCGGTGCAGGCGGGATGACTCTGGGCTTTACGAAAGGCTTTGGACACCCCTTCGCGCCGGTGTGGGCCAGTGATTTTAATGATTACGCGGTTGCAACCTACAATGCGAATTTCGGAGACCATTGTGTAAGCGGCGACATTGTTGCGCGGTTGAACGATCCTAACACAGTGATTCCTCATGCAGATGTGGTGATCGGCGGTCCGCCGTGTCAAGGCTTTAGCCTGCTCAATAGCAGCCGAGATAATGATCCACGGCGGCAATTATGGCGACCTTTTCTTGAAGTCGTGCTACGTTCCGGTGCTGAAGTGTTCGTGATGGAGAACGTAGTTCCTCTTCTAGGATCGCCGGAACACCAGGAGATCCTTGCCGCAGCAGAAGCTTTAGGCTTTCAGACCGTGTCGGCCAAGCTGTGCGCGGCTGACTATGGGGTTCCACAAACACGGTGGCGTGCCTTTATTGTAGGCTGTCGCTTTACGAATCCTGACGCGGTTTTTCCTCCACGCCGAACGCATTACGATGCAGGGCGGGCAGTACAGCCCCGCCTTTTTGAGCCGGCTGCCCGATATATTACAAGCCCCCAGCCCTGGCGCACAGTGCGGGATGCAATCGAAGATTTGCCCCCGCCTGTGGGTACGGGTATTCGGCAGGAACCGCCCCCCCTAGATTTACACTTTGGTCGTTCGCCGACCCCGCTCAGTGTAGCGCGCTATCACGCCATACCAGAGGAAGGGATGAACCGCTTCGATTTACAACGGTTAGCCCTAGAATTGACTCCCCAGTGTTGGATCAATAAAAAATCAGGCGGGACGGATTTGTTTGGCCGTCTGTGGTGGGATCGACCGGCTTTCACCATCCGCACCGAGTTTTTCAAGCCGGAAAAGGGTCGGTATTTGCACCCCAGTCAGCACCGCCCAATCACGCATCGGGAAGCCGCACGGCTCCAATCCTTTCCCGACTCGTTCCAGTTCTGCGGTAGCAAAATTGAGATTGCCCGCCAAATCGGCAATGCCGTCCCGCCCTTGTTAGCCGCCGCCGTGGCCGAGTCGGTGTACAACCTGCTCATTGCCCGATCCGAAGCGCCCCATGCCCGAGAAACTCTCGCCGCAACAGCGTAGCGCCCTTATGTCGCGCGTCAAACAACGCGATACGGCCCCGGAACTGGTTGTGCGGCGGCTACTCCATCGTATGGGCTATCGGTTCCGCTTGCACCGTAAAGACTTGCCCGGCAAACCCGACATTGTCCTTCCGCGCCATCGTAAAATCATTCTGGTTCATGGCTGCTTATGGCACGGCCATGAAGGCTGCCGTCGTGGCGCACGCCCTGTAAGGAATGCGGAGTTCTGGAACGCAAAAATAGATCGTAATATCGCCCGCGACACGAAAGTCCAAGCTGAACTTCAGGCTTTAGGCTGGGGCGTATTGACGGTTTGGCAATGCGAAACTCGCGATCTTAGTACTTTAGAAGCACAGTTGCGTAATTTCTTGAAGGCTTATATAGAGAGCTAATAAGATTAAAGGGGATAGATGTGCGTAAGAGTGGTTCGATAGGGGCGCGATCCAAGATCAGGAAGTTTTTTGAGGATCATGTTGGACAGGTCGTAACAACTCATGAAATCGCGGCAATCGCCGGAATCAAAGACTATCCCCGTCGGATTCGTGAATTGCGTGATGAAGAAGGGATGCAGATTTTATCTGATAAGGATCGGCATGAGCTAAAACCTGGGCAATATATGTTGTTATCCTTAGATCGCTTACCCGCTGTGGATCGCAGCATATCTTTGCAGTTGCGGGCGGAGATCCTGGAGCGCAACGGCTTCACCTGCCAAATGTGTGGCGCGAGTGCCGGGGAACCCGATCTCTATAATCCTAACCGAAAAATCCGATTGCACATTGACCACATTATACCTATTACACAGGGCGGTTCCAATGATCGCGACAATCTGCGCGCATTGTGTACAGCGTGCAATGAGGGAAAATCTAATCTCCAATCACCAAGTGAAGATGCAATAAATATTCTAGCGCGTATTCGTAAGCAACCGCGTGCTGTACAACGGGAGATTTATGAGAAGCTGAAGTACTCCATCGAGGGTAGTTCTTCAACTACAGTCCAAGACACACATTCTTCTTAGCTGATGCGCGCTAAACCAAGCAGCACAGCAATTGTGCCGCCTGCTTACGCTGCGAGCGTGTGGGGCGGGCAACGTGGGCTGCGCCGAAGCCGTAGCCGACCACGCGGGCGGGGATGGTGCGGATGCCGGGCAGGCGCAACAGCAGGCGCACCGGCGCGGGGATATGGAAGCTGGGCGAGCGCAGCGCACGCTCTAGCACGGCGTTTTGCATGAAGGATTGGATCGCTTGGATGCGGCGGGTCGGGC
Source organism: Chloroflexota bacterium (assembly GCA_030853735.1). Classification (GTDB taxonomy): domain Bacteria; phylum Chloroflexota; class Chloroflexia; order QHBQ01; family JAICKM01; genus JAICKM01. The sequence goes on along the minus strand of JALYUO010000061.1, from coordinate 3,608 downwards.
CTTCGCGCTGGGCTTGCACCGCCGCCAAATCGCGCAGGTGCAGGCGGCGGGTCTGAAGCGGGCCACTCAGCAGGTTGGCTGTGACCACGGCATCTTGGATGGCGTAGTTGATGCCCACCCCGCCGACCGGCGACATGACATGGGCGGCATCGCCGATCAGCAGCAGCCCGCGCCGATACCACTGCGGCAGACGGCTCGACTCGACTGAGAGCAGCGAAACATCATGCCGGCTGTGCAGCGCGGCCACCCGGTCAGCCCAGGCAGGCAGCAGCGCCACAATCGCATCGCGTAATGTCTGGATGCCGGCCGCTTTCATCGCCGCGTACTGGCCTTTGCGGATCACATAGCCGAGTTGCCAGTGGTCTTCGCGCGGCAGCATGGCGAGGATCGCGCCGCGCCCCAAACGCCCGATGCCCTCCACAAGGTCGTCTGGGCGGCGCGGCAGGCGGAACCACAGCACATCCATCGGCGCGGAAGTTGCTTCTGCGGTGAAGCCGGCCAAGCGCCGCACGCGCGAAAACCGGCCATCGGCCCCCACCGTCAGCCGCGCCCGCACCTCATGCCAGCCGGCCGCCGTGCGATAGCGCACGCCACGGATACAGTCTGCTTCTTCCACCAACGCTTCGACCCGCGCGCCCATCACTAGCCGGAACGCCGGATAGCGAGCAGCCTCGGCGGTGATAAATTGCAAAAACTCAACCTGCGGGATCAGCAACACATAGGGGTAGCGTGTGTGCAGGCGGCGGAAGTCGGCAATCACCGTTGGCCCTGCGTCGGTCTGCACGGTCATGGTGTGCATCTTCGTATGTGGCAAGGCCAGCACCCGCTCGGCCAGGCCCAATTCGTCCAGGATCTCCATGACGGAGGGGTGAATGGTGTCGCCGCGAAACTCGCGGTCAAAGTCCTTGTGTTCTTCGAGCAGCGTGACCGGGATGCCCTGGCGGGCCAGCAGCAGGGCCAGCACCGCGCCCGCCGGCCCACTCCCCACGATGCAGCAATCGGTGCGCGTCACGTCGCGTATCGGCGGCGCGGGAGGCGCGGGCTTACGGGTCGGATACTCTACGGTTGTTGCCATTGCCGTTCCTCCTCATCGAATGCTACCGGCGCACAGCTCAGGCGACCACTGACCGCACGCGCACAAAATGATCCGTGCCGAGCCGTCGCAAGATCCCCCGCAAGGGGGCTGGAAACGCGAGCAGGGCCGTCGCGCGATCCAGGGGTTCGGGCGGGCCAATCGGGTAGACGCGCCCATGTTGCCGCAGCGTGGCCCGGCCCGCCGCCTGCAAATTGCGATACCAGTCCACATGGGGGCCGTAGGTCAAGGCGAGGACAAAGCCGCCGGCGGTTGGGCGCACAATCAGCGGGGTTTGATACGGCGTGCCGCTGCGGCGGCCAACGTGCCGCAGCACCGCGAATGGGCCTGGCGCGCGGCCCGCAAACTTGATCACCAACGGGTTCAACCAACGTTTGTTAAAGCGGATCATTTGCGGGTGTTGGGGTCGCATTGTCGGCCTCCTTTGCTGCTATTGCTGATCCTCAATAATTAACCAATCGTTCAATTACAGGCCTATTGTATATCGTTCTGCGTGGCTTGTCAATAGGTTTAGCGTGCGTCTTTTTGCCGGCGGCGTGCGTATATAGAGCGGGTCACGCCGCGTGGTCCGCCGCTTGCTGCACTCCGGCCGGCACCATATTCTAGGTTTGAGGGAGAAAAGCTACATGATCTATCCGACCAACCCCTGGCCGCCCGCCGAGCCGTCCCCCTGCACCGCTGCCCACACCCGCGCCGGTGAAGCTGGGCCTGATTGGCGGGGGCGCGTTGGCACTGGTGGTATTATCACTTACTGGGCTGTTTTTGGGCGGCGAACTCGGCACGTTCATGGGCGTGGGCATCACGGTGGTGCCGTTCATGGTGCTGGCGGTGCTGGCCTATCTGGGAATTGACCGTCCGTGGGCACGAGTGACGGCGATCCTGGGCTGGCTGGTAACGGCGGGCGGCTATGCGCTAGTCGCGCTGGCCCTCAGCCTATCAGCCATCGTGGGGGCGGTGCAAGATCGCAACCAATTGCTGCAACTGTTGGGCAACCACGCCGGCCAATTCGCGCTACTTGGGCTGGGCCTGGTGCTGGCTCCCCTGATCGGCGCGCTCGGCTTTGTGCCCGGTGTGCGCCGCGCCCTCAGCCGCCGCCTACCGCTCGACCCCGACTCGTTTGTGCATACCATCGCCCTGGTCACGGTGGTGACAATGATCCTGATCAGCGTGGTGCCGTTGCTGGTGTTAGGTGCGCCACCCTTTCTAACCGTTGTGAGCAATACGACCGGGATCGGCCAGTCGATCACTGGCGGCGATAGCGGCAGCCAATTGCGGAGCCAGTTCTACACGCTGGTCTGGACCTTGCCCTGCGCCGTTTTCGCGGTAGGCTACGGCATCCGCCGCAACGGGCGCGCCGCGCTGGAACGGCTGGGTCTGGTGCGGCCCAGCGGACGGCAAGTGCTGGCCGGCCTGGGCCTAGCAGTGCTGGCGGTGATCGCGTCGTTTGGTCTCGACTGGGCCGTGAGCCACCTGTGGAACACGGCGGGCTGGCCGCAAACCGATCAGGAAGCCTTCAACAAAGTGCTGGCCTTTGCCCTCAACCCGGTCGGCGCGATCATCCTGGGCGTGACGGCGGGCCTGGGCGAAGAGGTGGCGGTGCGCGGCGTGTTGCAGCCGCGCCTGGGCATCTTGCTCTCCAACGTGTTTTTCACCAGCCTGCACGCCCTGCAATACAACTGGGATGCCCTCCTCAGCGTCTTCCTGCTCGGCCTCGTCCTCGGCCTCATCCGCCAACGCACCAACACCACTACCAGCGCCATCGTCCACGGCACCTATGACGCGCTGCTGGTGCTGATCGCGCTCGTGCCGGGGACGTGAGCGAACGCCACCACGGAGGCACGGAGACACGGAGATGGTGTTGCGGTATAACTCTGATGCCGGGAACGCGAAGCGATTCGTGATTCCGCATTTTGTATCACGCATAGCATAAGCAGGGCAGGCAAGGATCGGCGGCAAGCAGTTTATAGGAGAAGGAGACAAGACAATGGAACGAGTCACTGGCATTGGCGGGATCTTCTTCAAGGCACGGGACGTAACACCCCTCGCCGCGTGGTATGCGGAACACCTGGGCATCCCGGTCGGCGCGGAAGGCTACACGTCCTTCCCCTGGCGCGACGCAGCCCAGCCGGAACGCGGCGGCTCAACAGTCTGGGCGTTGTTCCCGGCGGATACTGATTACTTCGGCACGGGACCACAGCCGTTTATGATCAACTATCGCGTGGCTGATCTGGATGCGATGCTGGCCCAACTGCGCGCCGCCGGGGTGCCGGTGGATGACCACACCGAAGATTACGAGTACGGCCGCTTCGGCTGGGCCACTGATCCCGCAGGCAATCGCTTCGAGTTGTGGCAGCCGGTGGGCGAGGAGTAGCGGGTCGGTGACCTCACCCCCCGACCCCCTCTCCTAAAGGGCTAATCCTTCCGCAGAACATCTGTGCGAACGAGGGCGGGCGGATCCTGGGAGCTATTTTGGGGTGGGGTTGGGGGCAAAACGGGCGGCGGCAGCCCAAAAAGG
>JALYUO010000027.1 GCA_030853735.1 Chloroflexota bacterium | reverse complement strand
CGCCTTAGTAGGTCCAATTTGCGCCGTTGGGCACAAAAAACCTCTCATCGTACCCACAATGAGAGAATCGCCCAGCGGCCGATCTCTCATCTTTCAGCAGCAAACGATGCGCTTGCCGACGGATTTGGCACCCGTGACCGAACTGGTTGTCCAATCCGCACCGGGTTGCCGAGGCTTCACAGGGCCGGTCCCTCCACCCCTCTCGATGAGTACGTGCTATGCAATTAGGTCCGGTGGTGGCATCTATTATAAATACGTAGGCCACAAACAGACCGGCTTATCATAGCATATAGGGACGGGGGATGTCAAGTTGACTTTAGTTTCGCCGCTCTGGTATCATTAGGCAGGCAGCGCCGAGCGGGGCCGTTTCCCACGCCCGGCGCGGACCGGCAGACGGTCATGCCTTTCTATCCCCACCCGCCCCAGTCGCATCACAGAGAGGAACCACGGTGTCCATTAAACTACGAGGGTTTGTATTGACGCTGATCGTGCTGGCGACTGCGGCGTGGAGCGCGGCACAACTGGTGGCCCGTGCCGACACAGCCACCGCCCAGGCGGCGGCTCCTGCCGCCGCCACTGGCCCCACGAAGTCCGACGCGCTGGTGGCGGGCTATTCCTATCATAACGATACCTCGCCCGCCTTGCGCGCCCTGCCGTTGCGCCCACTGGGCAGCGGTGCGCCGAGGGATGCGCGGGAAGCGCGGCGCGGCCCGGCCCAGCACAAAGATGGCCCCGACGCGCTGGTACAAAGCGCGCTTGCGCCCGCCGCTATGCCCGCGCCGATCCGTAATTTCGATGGCATCGGCTACCCCGGTGTGGGCTGCAACTGTTCGCCGCCCGACACCAACGGCGAAGTGGGCACGACGCAGTATGTACAACTGGTCAACGAGGGCTTGCAAGTATTCGATAAGGCGAACGGTGCCGCGCTGCTCGGCCCGCTGGGCATCAGCACGCTGTGGGGCGGCTTTGGCGGCCTCTGCGAAACGAACGGCGCAGGCGACCCAGTGGTGTTATACGACCAACTGGCCGACCGTTGGCTGATCAGCCAGTTTGCCGGCGGCAACACGATCACCGATGAATGCGTGGCTATCTCCGCCGGCCCCGATGCGACCGGCAGCTACTACCGCTATGGGTTCCACCTGGGCAGCAACTTTTACGATTATCCCCACCTCGGCGTGTGGCCCGATGCCTATTATATGAGCATGAACGTGTTTAACGCCGCCGGCACCGCCTATCTGGGACCGCAGCCGTTCGCCTTTGATCGCGCCAAAATGCTGCTCGGCCAAGCCACCGGCTTCCAGGCGACATCCGGCACGCTGGGCGACACCGTGGCTCCCCTGCTGCCGGCGGACCTAGACGGCACGCTGCTGCCGGCGGCCGGTGCGCCGGAAACGTTCTTGCGCTTCCCCGATAGCGGCACGATGGACCTCTACCACTACCATGTGGATTGGGGCAACCCAGCGGCATCCCGCTTTAGCCGCTTTGCTGCCCCACCCGCCGCGCCTTTCAGCACGCTCTGCCCGATCACCGCCAACTGTGTGCCGCAGGCCGGCACCACAGTCAAGCTGGACGCTATCGCTGACCGGCTGATGTTCCGCCTAGCCTATCGCAAGTTTGCCGACGGCCAGGAGTCGCTGGTCGGCAACTACACCGTCAATGCCGGCGGCGTAGCGGGCATTCGCTGGTTTGAGCTGCGGAACCCCACAGCCGGGCCGGTGACGGTGTTCCAGCAAAGCACCTATCAGCCGGACGGCACCTGGCGCTGGATGGGCAGCGCGGCCATGGACCGGCAGGGCAACTTGGCCCTCGGTTTTAGCGCCGCCGACCCCGGCACCTACCCGCAAATCCGCTATGCTGGGCGCTTGGCCGCTGATCCGCTCAACACGCTGGCGCAGGGCGAGGCGACGCTGATCGCCGGCACGGGCGCGCAGACCAGCAGCCACAACCGCTGGGGCGACTACAGCGACCTGACCGTGGACCCCAGCGACGACTGCACCTTCTGGTATACGACCGAATATTACCAAACGACGGCCCTGGTGGGCTGGCGAACGCGCATTGGCAGTTTCAAGTTCCCGAACTGCACGCCGGAACCGACCGTTACGCCCACCGCCTGCGCCACCGGCGTGTTCAGCGATGTGCCCGCCACGGCCTACTTCGCCCCGGCGGTGGGCTATTTGGCGAGCCACAGCGTGATCACGGGCTACAACGATTGCACCTTCCGGCCCTACAACAACACCACCCGCGCGCAAATGACCAAGATCGTGGTGCTGGGCTTCAGTCTGCCGATCAACACCGCCGGCGGCCCGCATTTCCACGATGTCGCGCCGGGCGATGTGTTCTACCCGTTCATCGAAACGGCCTTCAACCAGGGCATCGTCAGTGGCTATAGCGACGGCACCTTCCGCCCCAGCACGCTGGTCAGCCGGGGCCAGCTCGCCAAGATCGTGGTCGGAGCCGCCGGCTGGCGGCTCAACACGCCGGCCGCCGCCCGGTTCAGCGATGTGCCGGTCGGCTCCACCTTCTTCGCCTACATCGAGACGGCCTATTGCCACGCCGTGCTGGACGGCTACAGCGACGGCACCTTCCAGCCCGCCGCCAACGCCTTCCGCGGGCAAGTCGCCAAAATTGTCTATCTCAGCCTCAACAGCGACCCCGACTGTAGCCGCTAACGCGACCGCACCCCCCAACCCCCTCTCCTAAAGGGCGCGGGGGAGGTTATAAAGTGCTGATCCCGCCGACTGCCGTTGCGCCCATTGTCACCTCCCCCTCTCCCTTCAGGCTAATCCTTCCGCAGAACGTTTGTACGCACCGGCGGGCGTAGAATGCGGTACATCTGGGTGAGATCCATCAATCGCTGCCAGCCCCGCCACAGCACCATCCCGCCGGGTTCCCCATCGCCGACGCGCCCCACGAAGCCCCCCAACTGCGCGATCCAGCGCACCGCTTGGCGCAGACTCGGCACCGCGCGGGGCACCGCCGCCCCAGGATGCACCGTGCCGTACAACGCCGCCCATTCGTCCGCCGCCAACACCGCACTGCAGGGCAGCTCTGGTTGCTCCCGCGCCAGCAGCGTTGTGTACACGATCCGCCACGCGATCACACTGTAGAGCGCCAGGGCCCGTTCCAGCCGCGCCCCACTGCTCAACTGACGGGCTTCAATGCGGCAGCCACTCTTCAACACCTTGTGCCACACCTCGATCCCCCAGCGCGCCGCATACCACCCCAAGCCCGCCAGGGCGGTCCCCTCGTCCGGCACCGCACAACTCGTCAGCAGCCGCCACTCCACCGCCGCCACCCCGCCTGGCGGGGTCGTTTCCACCGCCCAAACGGCAGACACGCGCACGTCTGCTAACTGCTCGCGCGTGCGGTGCTTGGGCGGCCGTAAGGTGACGCTGCGCCAGCGCACGGTCAGCGTCGCGGTGCGGGCGGCCTGCGCCCCCCGGCGCGGCACCGCTAGCGTGAGGGTCGTCTGCACGGGGACCGCCGCCATGCTGGCCCCCAGCCGGGGTTGCTCGCCACTGGTGCGCCGGTCCCAGGCGGCGCGCACCACGAGGTCCACCGTGGGGGCGCGGGTCGCCAGGAACAGGTCATAGACATCGGCCTCGCGGTCGCCGATGCTGATGAAGTGGGTCTGCGGGCACGCGGCGGCGGCGGCATTGACCGCGGCCAGACTGGTGAGCCATTTGTGGCTCTCCTTCTCCGCCAGCGGTAAACTCCGCCGTTGCGCCCGCTTCCCGGCGGGGGCGGGGGCGCGGGCCCAAGTGGCTTGGGCCAAGAGGCCGAGCGGCACGCGCGCTGGGGTAAAGGCCAGGGTGGAATGGACCAGCAAGCCCTGCTGCGTGGGGGTCGCCAAGGGGCCGAGGCCGGTGGTGGCGGGATGGTGGGAGTAATCGAGCAAGGTGGTATCTTGGGGGGCTAAGATGAGGGCGTGGGCCGCACAGCGGTCCCAGGTGGCGTGGATATGGGGCTGGAGCAGGGCGGCGGGGGTGATATGAGGATTGTCAAAGAAGCGATAGGCGGCATCAAGTTGGGCTTCATCGGCACAGGCGTGGGGGAGACTGCGGCTGGGGTGGCGGGCGAGGGCGGTCGCCAAATCGAGCAAGCGGGCGGTGCGGCGCGAGTCGCCCAACTCAGCGGCGACGAATTCCTCCACCGCCCAAGCATCAGGATCCATGGAACCCTCCTTTGCGATACGCCACAGCCTCCAAGTCAGCCGGGGCTATGGCGATAGCATACCACAGATGCGGCGCGCACAGATGTTCTGCGGAAGGATTAGCCTGAAGGGAGAAGGGGTTGGGGGTGAGGTCGGCGGCGTGCCTAGTTGACAACCCTCTGCCCGGCGTGTAAGATAGGGGCCGGTCGGCAGCCCCGGCAGTGCTGACCGCCACCCCCTGACCCACCCAGCAGCAGAGGAACAGGCATGATCGGCTACTACGTGCTGGCCTTCGACGGCGCATTGTTCGAGCAGACCCTTTATCCGGCGGTCTGGCGGGCCTATTACCGCAATGACTGGACGGCGCTGGCCGCCCTGAGCCGTGACTATCCCCTGCTGGCCCGCTATGAGCAGTACGCGCAAAACTGGGCCGCGATTGGCTGCCGCCGCCCGCTGAAACACTACACCACCGGCATTTGCGAGTACAACACCAAATCGCCCGACCTGGCCCGCGTCGAGCCGCCCGCGCCCACCGCCGCCGGCGCGCCGCGCTGGGACGCGCTGATCGATCTGCTCGAACACAAAGGCCGTTGCACGCTACTGGATGTGCCGTGCGGCGAAAACCGCATCATCCACCCTGATCTGATCGATCTGTGCCGCTTCAAGACTGCCGGCGGCCTCTCCTGGGAACTGGGCACCCCCGCCCAGCGTGCGTGCATCCACCCGCCGCCCGCCGATAGCCACTACACCACCTTTGTGGATGTGGTCGCCGGCGCGCTGACGGCGGCGGTCGCGCTGGCCCCGGCGTGGCTGCGTCTGTTGTACAAACTGGCCGCCGCTTTCCGCGCCGATCTGGAACTACATTACACCGGCGACCAAGCGGGCTTCCTCGGCTACCTGACGGCGGACGAAGCGGGTGGGCTATATGGGGCGCTGGCCGGCCTCACGCTGGCCGACAGCCCCGCCCAGGCGTACCTCGAATGCCTGCGCGGCTTCCTGCGCGATGCGCGCGACCATGGTAGCGGCCTGCTGCTCGAAGTGACCTGATCCCGCCGATCTATATACCCCGCAGCAACGTTATAAGAGTAAACAGCCGGCTGCTGATAAGTGAGGGAGGGCTAGGCCATGACGACAGAGACACGCGCGACCGTCGCGGATTTGTATCGCGTGCAAGACGGCCAGAAGGCTGAACTGGTGGATGGAGAGGTGGTGCTAATGGCTCCAACCGGAGGCAGGTCGGGCTATGCCGGAGATGCCGTCTTAGTGTCCTTGTGGGTATACGCCCGGCAGGGCCACGCCGGTCACGCGGTCGGAGACAATAAAGGCTTCGTGGTCAATCTGCCCCACCGCCAAACCTTCAGCCCCGATGCCGCCTTCTATCTGGGATCGGTGAATACCGAAGACTTTCTCACGGGCGCGCCTATATTTGCCGTCGAGGTGCGTAGCAAATGGGACCGCGGAGCCACGGCGGAGCGGGCGATGGCCGCCAAGCGGGCCGACTACTTTACCGCCGGCACGCGCGTGGTCTGGGATGTAGACCTGCAAAGCCCCGACGTGGTGCGCGTCTACCACGCCGATGCGCCGGACCAGCCGACCATCTACCGGCGTGGCGAGATCGCAGCGGCCGAACCCGCCGTGCCCGGCTGGTCCATGCCCGTAGACGACCTGTTCCCACCACCGGAGAGGGATTAGCCATGACCACTGAGACTCGCGCGACCATCGCCGATTTATACCGCGTGCTAGACGATCAAAAGGCCGAATTGGTGAATGGCGAGGTGCAACTAATGAGTCCGACAGGCAAAAAGTCAACCTACGCCGCCGGCGAAGTTGTTGCGTCGTTACGTCAATATAGCCACGAGACGCGCAGTGGCTGGGCAGTGCAGGACAATGCCGGTTTCATGGTCAACCTTCCCCATCGGCAGTCGCTCAGTCCCGATGCCTCATTTTACACCGGCAAAGATACCGCCAACAGTCTGGATTTTTTTGAGAGTGCGCCTATATTCGCCGTCGAAGTCCGCAGCAAAGGGGATTACGGAGCCACCGCCGAGCGGGCAATGGCGACCAAGCGGGCCGACTACTTTGCCGCCGGGACGCAAGTGGTCTGGGATGTAGATCTGCAAAGCCCCGACGTGGTGCGCGTCTACCACGCCGATGCGCCGGATCAGCCGACCATCTACCGGCGTGGCGAGATCGCAGCGGCTGAACCCGCCGTGCCCGGCTGGACGATGCCCGTGGACGACCTGTTCCCACCAGATTGGCTCACTTAGAAACTACAGCGGAGAAGACCATCCCCGCTTTTACCGTTCTTCGTAATCCTTCGTGTGCTTCGTGGATCAATAAGCGCGGCGGCGCACTTAGCCTTTGAGTGAGCCGGCCAGCAAGCCGCGCAGGAAGTAGCGGCCCAGGAAGATGTAGACCAGCAGCGTGGGCAAGGCGGCCAGCAGCGCGCCGGCCATTTGCACATTCCACTGCACGCTAAAGCTGCCGGCCAAATTGTTCAGCGCCACGGTGATTGGTTGCACTTTGGGATTGCTCAACAGCACCACCGCAAACAGGAACTCGTTCCAAACCGCCGTGAACTCCCAGATCATCATGACGATAAAGCCGGGCAGCGAGATGGGGAACAGGATGTGGCGATAGACCCCCAGGATGCCTGCGCCGTCAATGCGTGCCGCCTCAATCAGTTCGGTCGGCACCCCGGCGTAATAGTTGCGGAAGATCAGCGTGGCAATCGGTAGGCCGTAGATCACATGGACCATGATCAGGCCGGGCAACGTGCCGTACAGCTTCAGGGTCTGCATTGTCTGCACCAACGGGATCAGGATGCTCTGATAGGGAATAAACATCCCGAACAGGATCAGCGGAAAGATCACGTTCGCGCCGGGAAACTTCCACTTCGCCAGCACATAGCCGTTCATTGAGCCGAGCAACGAGGTGATCACCGTGGCCGGGATCGCTAATAAGAGGCTGTTGTAGAAGTTGGCCGAGAGGCCATTGATCGACGTGGTTTCGTTGCCCACCCAGGCATCGCGGAAGCTGTCGAGGCTGAACCCCTGCGGCAGATCCCACATATGGGTCAGGTTGATTTCGGTCAAGGCTTTGAGGCTCGTCACCACCAGCACATAGATCGGCATCAGATAGAAGACGGAGAACAGGCACAGGATCCCATAGACCAGCACACGGGCCGGGCGGATGCGCCGGGGGCGACCCACAGCTTGCGGGCTGGATGTGGCGACCGGAACGGCGCTCATGTCTGCACCTCGGTGCGAAAGTTGTAGATCAGATAGGGAATAATAAGCAGGCTGACGAAAAAGAGCAGCACCATGGCGATAGCCGCGCCCTGCGAGAAATGGCTGCCGGAGAACGTGGTGTCGTACATAAACAGGGCCGGCACGTCGGTCGAAAAGCCGGCACCGGGACCGGTCATAGATTTGGTCAGGTCAAAGATTTTCAGCGAAATATGGCCCAAGATGATGACCGCGCTCAGGGTAATCGGTTGCAACAACGGGAAGATGACCCCGCGGAAGATTTGCCACTCGGTCGCGCCGTCCACGCGGGCCGCTTCGCGTAGCTCTTCGGGGATGCCGCGCAAGCCGGCCAGATACATCGCCATCACATAGCCCGACATCTGCCAGACGGCGGCGATCACGACGGCCTTGATGCCGAATGTCGGGTCGGTGAACCAGCCCGGCCATTTTTCGGGATCTTTATCCAGCAGCCCCGCCGCGCTCAGGATCAAGTTCACGCCCGAACTGGGGGTCAGCAGCCAGCGCCAAGCCACGCCGGTGACGATAAACGAGACGGCCAACGGGAACATGAAGATGTTGCGAAAGATGGCCTCAAAGCGGATCTTTTGGTCCAGCAGCGTTGCCAACAGCAAGCCGATGCCCAGGCAGGCCATGATAAACAGGACGGTGAAGACCAACGTATTGCTGAGATCGATCTGGAACCGTTGGTTCTGAAACAGACGGTTATAGTTATCCAAGCCGACAAAGGTGTAGTCGGGCTTCAGATTGTCCCACTTGACCAGCGAGACCCAGGCGGTTTGCGCGATAAAGCCATAGACAAACACGGCGATGGCGAGGATCGAGGGGCTGATCAGGGCGATTGAGATCAAGCGGTCGCGGCTGATCGGCGCTTTGCCGATTTGAGGCAACGTGGCGGGCACTGCAACTGCCGCCTTCGGGCGGGCCTGGTTCATAGC
>JALYUO010000019.1 GCA_030853735.1 Chloroflexota bacterium | reverse complement strand
CCCTTCCCTACGAAGGAAGGGGGAGTCTACGCCGCGATAGGATTTACCGTAAGAATCGGAATAGGGTCCATCTCACTCCCCCTTCCTTCGTAGGGAAGGGGATGGGGAGGTTAGGTCGCGCGGGGATACAGAAACCCCCGCGCCGGCCCAGACGCGGGGGTTTCTGCTCTTCAGGAAGGAGTTCTCATGCGATTTTTCGTCCGTCTCGTGTCCCTCTCACCTATTACGACGAACCGGCGGCGGGAATATTACAACGGGTTTAGGATCGATTTCAGATCGCTTTCAGGCCCGCTGGGGCCGCCGGCGATCAGCGCAGGCTGGGCAGCACCTCGGCGGCGAACTGTTGCACCGGCTCCAGGCGCGCCGCGTTCCACAGGTTGACGATGAAGTATTGCACCCCCGCGTCCACCAGTGCCTGCATTTGGTCACGCGCCTGGGCAGGCGTGGCGGCGAGGTAGCGGCTGCGGAGTTCTTCCTGCAACGGCGCAGGCAACCCAGCGATCTCCGCGTCGCGGCGTTCGGGGTGGTCGGTCAGGTAGAGGAACACTTCGCTGCTCCGCAGCACCGTCGCCGGGTCGCGGCCTAGGTCTTCGCAGTGCTGCCGCACCACGTCAAACTTGTGGCGGTAGACCTCGGCATCCCAGCCGCCGACGTTGCAGGCATCGCCGTATTGGGCCACCAGCTTGAGCGTCACCTTTTCGCCGCCACCGCCGATCCAGATGGGCGGATGGGGCTTCTGCACGCCTTTCGGCTCGTTGATCGCACCGTGCAACTGGTAATACTTGCCCTCGAAGGTGGCGTAGTCGTCTTTCCAGAGGGCGTGAATCACCTGCAAGGCTTCGCGCAACAGCCGCAGGCGCTCCGGCCCATCGGGATAGGGGTAGCCGTAGGCTTTGTATTCATGCTCATACCAACCCGCGCCGATGCCGAAGTCCAGCCGCCCGTGGCTCATCACGTCCACCGTGGAGGCGATTTTCGCCAGCAGCGCCGGCGGGCGGTAGCCGTTGCACGTCACCATTTGGCCGATGCGGATGCGCGAGGTATCGCGGGCCAGCCCGGCAGTGATGGACCAGCACTCAAACACCGTTTCCAGCACCGGAGTCGGCACAGTATGAAAATGATCATAGACCCAGATGGAGTCGAAGCCCAGCCGCTCGGCCTCTTGCGCCACGCGGGTCATCGCCTCGTATTTCTCCACCGGGTCGCCATAGTCCAACAGATCCATGCGCCAGCCTTGTGGCACAAACACGCCTACTTGCACACCCATGTTGGGGATCTCCTTCTTGATAGTCTTGCAGTAAGGATCTAGTGAAGCGGTTGGCCCCGCCCGGTGAGGAGTTTGCACCCCCAGGTGCGAACTCCGCAGGCGGCGCGTCGTTCGCACCTGGGGGTGCGAACTCCTCTTTCACAATTTCTACATCATTAGCTGAAAGACTGTAGTTGGGTCAACGCACTGCGAATAAATAGCGCAGATCGTATGTGGCAAGAGGTGTGCCGTGACCGGGTGTTAGCGGATCAGGGCAGGGCTTTGGAATACTTGGCGCGTTGCCCGATGGGCTGAAAACCAAGTCGCGTGTAGAGGGCAATGGCGTTCGCATTGTTGGCGTTCACATGGAGGCCCAGGTCGCTGAAGCCTGCGTGGGCAAAGGCCGCCATGACCGCCGCCAGCAAGCCCGTTGCCACGCCGCGCCCACGCCAGGCGGGGTCCACGCCGATTTGCGACACCCAGCCCACCGTCGGACCGCCCGCCGGCAGCGGCACCACGCCTGCCGTGACAAAGCCGACCGGCCCACCGGCAGCCAGCGCGACTAGTGACAGGTCAGGACGAAACTCCGGGTCGTCGGCATTGTCGCTGATCCACTCTGCGGCGGGGGGGGCGACAAAGCCAGGCCGGGTCTGGAAAGCAGCGCTATAGGCCGCGAAAAACTGCGGCGCACTGTCGGCGCTCCAGGGCACCGTCGGCAACGGAGCGGCGGTCTCCGGCAAAGCCCCCCGCAGGTCGCGCTGCAGCCAATGTTCCGCGAAGTCACACTGGTAGCCCGCTTGCGTGTAGAGCGCGGCACTGCTGTCGGTGAGGGTTTCGTTGCGAATGATCAGTCTACTGGGCGCACCTAAGCTGCTCGCTTGCGCCTCGGCCCAGCGCAACATCCCATTGCCTAGTCCCCGCCGCCGGTGCTGCGGGTGTACCCGGCCCCCGATGCGCGCCTGCGCGGCTTGCCCCTGCACCCAGCCCACCGCGACGGGTGTGTCATCTGCGGTCACCGCGCAAGTCAGGGTCGTGGCGGGCGCACCCAGCAGCGCCGCATAGGCCGGCTCCGGCACCGAAGCCGGGCCATCTGCCGTGCGGCAGGCGGCATCGAGATCGGCCAGCACGCCGAGATCGTCGGCTTGCACGGCGCGCCAGGTGTAGTTTTGCATAGGGCTACCTCCCTGAACCGAACGCTGGAACGGGAACTCGCTAAGACAGAATCCGGTGCTACGGAACGGACAACACGGAGACACAGAGACACGGAGATTTAGATAAACGGACGGTAACGAGTCAGGCTGTGTTTCCACAACGAGGATCTGTCATTCTGAACGCAGTGAAGAATCAGCTGCTAAGGTACTCGGTCTCCTAGCAGCGACTGCTCTCGTACAGGAGATACCTATGGGCAGGTAGGAACGTATCCCAACAGATTCTTCACTACGTTCAGAATGACAGATCCTCACTTTGCGCGGTCATTGGCGATATAGACTGAACAGGGGGTCAGGTCGTTCGCCTGACCGCTGACCCCTGATACCTGACACCTCGTTACGGGGTGACGCAGAACTTGATGATCGAGACGTGGTTGCTGATCGCGCCCTGGAAGGTCAGCGCCCAGGTGCCGGGAGAGCTGTAGAACCCCGCCGGCAGCGGGCCGAAGTTGATCGGACCAATCGAGCCGTCGGCGTTCACGCCGCCGTTGAGCGGGTTGGCCGTGCCGAACACCGATCCGTTGGCAGGGTGAAGTAGAACGAGATGGGTTCGCCGGGGACAAAGCCGGTGGCCCGCACGATCAGTTCGTCGCCAGGATGGATGTCGCTCTTGGTGGCGCTGCCGTCTTTGGCCCCCGACAGGTCGCAACTGGCGGCCGGCTTGGGCGTGGCGGTGGGCGGAGCTGGTTGCGCGGTGGGCGGAGCCGGTCCGGCGGTCGGCGTTTGGCCGCCCTTGTACTTCGCGGTGTACTGGAAGGTGCCCAACTGCGATAGCAGCACGTTATACGGCGGTTGGTTCTCCGGGTGCTTCTCGAAGACGGCGCGCTCGAAATACTGCACCGTATATTGCTGCCCGTTCAACTCACTGGTTTCGGTGAACTCTTCCGAGATCGGGAAGCCCTGCTGGGCCAGCCCGCCGTGGCTCTCCCAGTAGGCGCGGAATAGGCCGCCGAGGTGTTTGCCGGTTTCCGCGAACACGCGGGCGTTGTCGCTGCTGACCTGCTGACCGGGCGCGCCGCCGGGATACTTTTGCTTGTAGCGGAAGGTGCCCAGTTGCGACAGCAGCGTGTCGAACGGCGGCTGGTTCTCTGGGTGCTTCTCGAAGACGGCGCGCTCGAAATACTGCACGGTGTAGTTTTGCCCGTTGAGATCGCTGGTTTCCTGCATTTCGGGCGAGATAGGATAGCCCTGCTGGGCCAGCGCACCGTGCCCGTCCCAGTAGGTCAGGAACTGGCCGCTGACGGTCTGACCGGTTTGCGGGAAGGTGCGGCTGGTAGCGACTTGGGTGGCGGCTGGTACAGGCGCGGGGGTATTTGTGATACTTGCCGTCGTCTCGCAGGGATAGCCGAGATCGCCGCAGACATAGCTCCCCGTGTCTGAGGGGCAGGTGTGATTGGTGTGGCACCCGCTCTGGTGGGCGAGTGTGTTGTCGGCGGTGCGGGGAGCTGCGAAAAGCAGCCCCGCCAGGGCCAACACGCCCAGACCGCGCACGATACGCGAAGTGTGGTCTATCAAGGGTAACGTTCCTCCATAGCGTAGAAAGAATGGTGGACAGTGGATGCCGACGCTACACGCTTATCGCCTTCGCGGTGCGGTTTCCTGTCTCGGTCCCAAAACCTCGCTCTCTGTAGAACTGGTCGCGTGTGGCCCACGACCGGGCGTGCGCTGGGAAACCGTAGCAAGGGCCGGCAGCACCGACCGCACCCAACGGGATGCGGCTCATCACTACAATAGCACCGATCTGCACCGGAGCCATCGGTAGTTTTGCGGAGTTTAGAGGACGGCTTTGCCCCATAGATCGTACTCGGTCGCTTGGTTCACGCGCACCGGCACCACCTGGCCCACCTGGATACCGGGCCGGCCTTTGACAAACACCAGGCCGTCCACTTCGGGTGCTTGGCGGTAGTAGCGCCCGGCCAGGATGGGCGTTCTGCGCCCGCGCCCGTCTTCCACCGTGCCGTCGCCTTCGATCAGCACCTCGATCTGCTTGCCGACCCAGGCGGCGTTTTTGGCCGCCGAAATGCCCTGTTGCAGGCTCATCGCCTGCTTGTAGCGGCGCTGCTTGATACGCTCCGGCACTTGGTCGGGCAGTTCGGCCCCGCGCGTGCCGGCTTCGGGCGAATAGATAAACATCCCGACATGGTCAAACTGGATCGCCGTCAGAAAGTCGAGCAACGCCTGGAACTCGGCATCGGTCTCGCCGGGGAAGCCGACGATAAAGGTGGAGCGCAGGGCAATGGTGGGCATGGCGGCGCGCAGCTCACCGATCAGCCGATGCACGCGGTCCAGGTCGTTGGGGCGGCGCATGCGGCGCAGGGTGTCGGGGTGGCCGTGTTGCAACGGCATATCCAGATACTTGCAGACCTGGGGCAGCCGGGCCATGGCCTCGATCAGGCTGGGCCGGATCTGGGTCGGATAGGCATACATCAGGCGCAGCCAGCGCAGGGCGGGCGCTTCCACGGCCACGGCTGCGAGCAACTGGGCCAAGCCGTCGCGCAGGCCCAGGTCGGTGCCGTAGTAGGTGCTGTCCTGCGCGATAAAGATGGCTTCTTGCACGCCGGCCTCGGTCAGTTCGCGTACCTCGGCAGCGATCTCGGCGATAGGCCGGCTGATGTGCTTGCCGCGAATCTCCGGGATGATGCAGAAGCTGCACTTGTGGTCGCAGCCTTCAGAGATTTTGACATAGGCGCTGGCCCCTTTAGGCTTGCGGCGGAAGCGTTTGAGTTCGGCGGTCGGCTGCACCGGCGCGATCAACGCCTGCTCGATACTGGCGACGCGCGCCTGCATCATCAGCACGAGGTCGTCGCCGTCGGCGCGCGGCGGGAGGGTGCCGGCGGCTTGCCCGGCGCGCAGGTGGTCCACCAGCTTGGCGATCTGCGGCCACTGGCGCGTACTGAGCATCCCGTCCACGCCCGGCACGTCACTGGCGAACTCGGCCCCATAGCGTTGCGTGGCGCAGCCGGCGGCGATCAGCAGCTGGTCGGGCCGTTTATGCCCGGCCAATTCGCGCAGCGCGTTTAGCGACTCGCCGGTCGAAGCCTGCAAGAAGCCGCAGGTGTTGACGATCAGCACATCGGCCTCTGCCGGGCGCGCCGCTTCGCCATAGCCCGCCTCGGCCAACACCTGGCCCATGCCCTCGCTGTCCACTGAGTTCTTTTCACACCCCAGCGTGACGATGTTGTAGCGCGGGGCTTGGTCTGTAGTCATGTGCCTGCTCTCTGTGCGTAAAACGTAATGCGTAAAACGTAATGCGTAAGACATAGGAGGTAAGACGTTAGGCGTAAGACGTAAGATGTACGTAAATTCATCAACGAACACGCATTACGCATTACGCATTACGCCTACCGGTAGTTAGTGAATTGCAAGGGCATCGGGAAGTCGCCTTCGTGTTCGCGCAAGTAGGCAATGACGGCCTGTAGTTCGTCTTTGCTCTTGGCTTGCACGCGCAGGGCATCCCCCTGGATCTGCGGCTGCGTCTTGGGGAAGTGTTCGCGGATCTGCTTGTTGATCTTGCGCGCGAGGTCGTCGGCGATGCCTTTGCGGAGCGTCACGATCTGGCGATAGGTGCTGCCGGCGGCCTCTTCGGGCGTGCCCCAGTCAAAAATCTTGATCGACAGGTTGCGGCGCAGGGCTTTGGTTTCCAGCAGGTCTTTGATGGCGGTCAGGTGGTGTTCGCTCTCGGCGGTCACCACCAGACGCTCATCTTCCAGCTTAATGTCACTCTTGGTGTCTTTGAGATCATAGCGGGTGCGAATCTCGCGCAGCGCCTGATCTACGGCGTTGACCAGTTCTTGGCGATCAAATTCGGAGACCAGATCAAACGAAAATGTGCCGGCCATAGGGCAGTGTTCCTTTCCTGTACCGCTAGGGTTCGTGTTGGGTTAGGGAACAATCCGCTCGTTGCCGGCGGCATCCCATTCTTTGGTGATCACGGTTTGGCTGGAGTCGCTGGCGCGCCCTTTATCTACGCCGTTGACGTTGATCGTGGTAATATCGCCGCGAGCGAAGCGGACGCGGATGGTGTTCTTGCCTTGCCAGCCCTGGCTGCTGCCGGCGGCCAGCACGCCTTGGAAAGTGGTCGCTGTGCCGTTCGGACTATCTACGCTGACGCGCACCCAGGCACCCTGCGTCTGGCTGACCACGCTCAACTGCACGTTCACCCCCGTGCCGGGCGAAGCGATAATGGCGCTGGTCGGCGTGCTAAACAGCGCCGGGAACAGCGGTGTAGGCGGCACCGTGGGTGTGGGCAACCCAATCAGGCTACTGACGGCGGTCGGCGTGCTCTTGCTGGGGGTGAACAGCGGCGGCACGGTGGGCAGCCCCCCCGATCCGTCCGCCACCTGGGTCGGGAGGGAGCTGAGGCCGAGCGTCGGCGCGAGGGTGCGCCCAACGGTGGCGACGGCGACCCCCGTGGGCAGACCGGCCGTTTGCGTCAGCGTGGTGCGGGCGACCAGCGTGGGGGTTCCTGACAGCCCGAGTCGCTGTACACCGCTGATCAGGTTGGTCGCCAGCACGGCCACCAACAGCACGACCACGGCGAGCAGGCCCAGCAAGCGAATGTTGGGGCCGTAGCGCACGCGCGTATTGACCGGCGTGGGGCTGAGGGGCTGGATACGGATGGGGGCCGGACGGCGGGCCGGCGGCGCGGCGGACGCGGCCGCCCGTGTTGGGATTACCCGTTTGCGCGCGCTATCGTTGCGGCCCTCGTAGGCCGCGATCACCGCCGCCGGGTCGATCCCCAGATAGACCGCGTAGTTCCGCAAGAAACCGCGCGTATACACATCGCCCGGCAACTCGGCAAAGTTGCCCGCTTCCAGTGCCGCCAGGTATTCGATGCGGATGCGCGTCTCGGCGGCGGCTGCGTCCAGCGCCACGGCCCGACTTTCCCGCGCCAAGCGCAACATATCTCCGGCCCCGCTCATGCCCTCTCCTCACGCTAATCAGTGTGCGTCCCCGTCTATCAAGCCAACAGATATTATACCCGATAGGCCGGGCGCATCACAAGGCGGCTGCCGGCGGTAACAGGGCTTATGCAAAGTCCGCAAGGGGCGACAGAATGGGCACTTCTTTGGTAAGATGGCTTGTTATCATCCACCCTCTTCACCAAAGGAGCACCCGATGCAGTATACCGTATCCTCGCCCGCCCTGC
>JALYUO010000906.1 GCA_030853735.1 Chloroflexota bacterium | reverse complement strand
CACCGGGATCAGCGGCACCGTGGGGTCGCCGTCGAATGTGACGGTCAGCCCGCCCGCCGCCTGTGGGCCGGGGACCACCAGATAGTCGGCGGCTTGCTGG
This sequence comes from Chloroflexota bacterium, assembly GCA_030853735.1. Classification (GTDB taxonomy): domain Bacteria; phylum Chloroflexota; class Chloroflexia; order QHBQ01; family JAICKM01; genus JAICKM01. The sequence continues at coordinate 2,182 of JALYUO010000906.1, read as the reverse complement.
TGCAACGTGCCGTTATAGACCGCCGCGCCGGGGGTGAGCGTCGCGCGCGCTTGCACGCTCACCTGGAGTTTGGGGTAGCTGTAGCGCGGGTCAGTCGTCACCTTGTCCAGCCAATTCGCCACCACCCAATCGCCGAAGACGCTCGCGAAAGTGTCGGGCTTGCCTTGCGCCGCGAACGCTTGGTCCACCGCCTCGGTGTCCGCACCCGGCGCTTGCAGGATGCCGCGAATCAGGTCCGCGCCATAGCGGCCGTAGAGATAGTTCATGAACAGATAGGCCGCGCCGTAGTGGGGCACCGCCGCGTTGGGCGGCGTGGCCCAATTGTTGAGTTGCACATCGGGCGCGCTCATAAACACGCTCTCCGGCCCGCCGGTGTCATAGCCGTTGATCTTCATCGCCAACTCGGCCATGCCCTCGTTGATCCAGACGTTCTGGTTGGGATGTACATTCCAGTGGATCATGTGCTGGAACTCGTGCGCCAGTAGCGCCTCGTAGCGCGTCCCGCCCGGATCGAGACCGGCGTAAATCATCTTGCGCGCGTTGCTGTAGGGATTGACCAGTTGGGTGTACATATCAGCCGCCGAAAAGTAGCCCGCCGCGCCCGAAATCTGGGTGTTCAGCACGTTGATGTGCGGGTCGCCGTCGGCTCCGGCGGTGGGGGGCAGGCCGAACGTGGTCGTGTCACCGGGATAGACGCGCGACTCGAAGTGATCCGCCGAGGTCCGTAGCGCGGCGGCATCGATCCCCCCCGCATCGTCGGTCCACCAGTAGACGTGCGCTGTCACCAGCCGCAACGTGGCCGTGACCGGGTAGTAGGAGCCGTTCGCCGTGTCGCCCACTTGGAATACGGCCTGATCGCCCATCTGCCAGGCACGCGGCGGAGTATCTAGCGTGCGCGTGATCGGCGTGGACAGGTGCAGCTTCACCTGCCCGGTCAGGGTGTACAGATCGCGCCCTGGAGCCACCAGCCCGCGCAGCGCGGCCAGCGTCGCATCCGGCGAAAAGTCGCCCGCCGTGCTCCCCCCCGCTGTTACCGTGGCTATAGGCGGCGTAACCGGCAGCCTATCTACCGTCGCCGCTGGAATCGGCCCCGCCGATGTCGTCGTGCCGTCCACCGCCGGCGTAGCCACCACCACCGTCGGACCAGCCACTGTCGGCGCAACTGTCACCGTAGCCACTATCACCGGCAGCGTCGCGGTTGCCGGGAGCACCTGCGCCACCGGCACTGTCGGCGTAGCAACCACCGCCGTCGCCCCCGGCCGCAGCAACAGCACCCCCAGCACCCCCAGCAGCGCCAGCGCCAGCCCCGCCAGCAGCCCAATCACCCGCCCCGATCCCCGCCGTGGCGACCGCGCCGCCGCTTCCTGCCCCATACCCGTCTCCTCCGCAGGCCCACCCACCCACGTATGCTTGATCCCCACTCGTAACCAGCCTTCCATTATACCCGGCAGGCAGCGTTCGCCACAAGCACAACCCGCCGCCGCACAGGGCTTATGCGTTCTCGCGTCTGCGGGCTTAGGGAGCGGAATGATTGGGATGGTGGGAGCGGCCTCTTGGCCGCGATAGGCTGTCCTTACCGCGCAGGTCGGGGTCGCGGGCGAGTAGATCGCAGCACAACCAGCCCCATCGCGGCCAGGAGGCCGCTCCCACAATCCGATCTGCTCAAACCAGCGCATGAATCCGAGAACGCATAAGCCCTGCGCCGCCGCACAGGGCTTATGCAAAGTTCTATGGGGGTAGTCGCGCCCGGCTGTGCGCCTGACTCGTTGGGGAGGATCGCCCAGATTACCTGATCCGGCCCAAGTGCCCGTGCCCCGAACCGGCTGAGGCTGGGCGGACCCCCACGAGCGCCCAGCCGGGCGCGACTACACCGCGCCAGTGCGGAACCCTGGCCCGCCGCGCATAACCGATGGGCGGTAGTAGGACTGTGCATAAGCTCTGAGACCGCACGCAGGGCTTATGCGTTCTCGATCAAGGCGGCGCTGCCATCCCTAATGTTACGCGGAGTCAGGACCTCCAGGTGCGGCCCCGTAGGCGTACCCGGTGGGGATGGCGCTCTGGGGAGGAGCCGACGAATTGCCAGGACGGCGTGGTACGCCTACGGGGCCGCACCTGGGGGTGCTGACTCCTCTTAACATCAGGGATGGCAGCGCCGCCTTGATCGAGAACGCATAAGCCCTGT
>JALYUO010000900.1 GCA_030853735.1 Chloroflexota bacterium | reverse complement strand
CGGCGCGCCGGTGGCCCCCGGTGGCGTGGGGGTCAGGTGCTGCTGCGAGACATCGGTCACGCCAATGGTCTGATCGCCCAACAGCGCCGGGGCGGGAGTCGCGGTGGCCGCGGTGCCCAAGCCTTCTTCCGTATGGCCCACATCAATGGGTGCCCGACCCGGCGCGTCGCCACTAGCCGGGGTGGTGGCCGGCCCGCTGGGGGTTGCGGCGGGGTTCGCGCCGCCGCTGGGGTTGGGCGGGCCGGCGCTCTCTTGCCCACTAGGCGGCACGCCGGGAGCCGATCCCTGCTGCACCGGTCCGCCACTGCTCGGCGCGCTCGGTGTGGTGGGGGGCGTGCTTGCTGGACCGGGCGAGATCGAGGTTGGTTCGGTGCCGCCCGTTTGTGGACTGCCGGCGGAGCGCGGGGCCGCCGGCGGCATGGTGCTTACCGCTTGTGCGCCTGCGGTCGGCGCAAAAGTCTGTGCCGCCGGTGCGGGTGGGGTCGCGGGCGCGGAGGGGGTCGTCGGGGTTGCGGGAGCCGCTGCTTGGCTGGGCAGGACCGCTGCGCCCGGCGTGAAGGTGACGCTATTATCCGTCGCCGGGGTGCCGGGCGCAGCGGGCGGCGGGCGGTTCGGCGGAGTGTCTTGAGTCATAGAGCTAATCTCCTTTAATTGTCGGAAAAGCTGCCGCGTAACAGCGCCGGGTTCGGCGCGGGGGCGGCTCCTGTGGCGCGCATCAAGGTCAGTTCGCGCCCCAGCAACTCGGCGGCCAATTCCAGGCGCGGGCCGGACGCGGGGGCTTCGAGCAAGGCTTGCTTTTCGGCGGGTGGCACCTGGATCAGCGCGGCGATCAGCCACGACAGCAGGCGCGGGTCGGCGGGTAAGGCCAGCGGCAGGCTCACGCCCCAATCGCTGGGGTCGCTACCACTCGCTGCCACCAGGCCGGCCAAGTAGCGATTGAACAGGTCGCCGGCTCGTGCCTGGAGGTCGGCCGCCGGCGCGGGCGCGGGATCATCGGGCCACAGGCGCGCCCGGCCGCGCAAATAGGGCTTGCCCGTCGCGTCCAGCTCACTCAGTTGGATGCGTTCCAGCCCGCCGGCCGCGAGATAATAGTGGCCTGCTAACAACTTCTCTAACTCGGTGATCTGCACCAACGTGCCCACGCTGTACGGCGCGGCTCCGCCGCCCACCTCGATGCCCTGCCGGATGCCGACGATGCCGAAGCGCCCGCTACCGCGCACGCAATCGGCCAGCAATTCCTGGTAGCGCGGCTCGAAGATATGCAACTCTACCCCGAAGTCGGGGAAGACTACATTGCCCAGCGGAAATAGCGGCAGATCCAGCAGATCCATTGGCGTGCCCTCTCTGTGGCCTATTATAGCACAGGCCGCGTCGTTAGCGTAACCTCGGCCCATGTAGGGCATTGTATAAGCACAACTGATTCCTATACAGTGGGATTGAGCGCTGTACGTATGAATCAGTGGGGATTATAAGGGAAGGAGTTAATCATGGATTATCACTTTAGGGTTCGGCGGTCTCAGGCATGGCAGTGGGGGGTCGGCGCGTTAGCCGGATTGCTGATCGTGGGCGTAGCCACCCGCGAAGTCGGCGCAACCCCCAGCGCGCAGCCGCCCCAGGTGCCGGCAATCATCTCGGCCTTTGAGGATGTGCCGGACACCAGCATTTACGCGCCGTTTATCAACAACCTCTATGCGGCGGGCATCGTCAGTGGTTACACCTGTGGGGGGACGAACCCAGCCACCGGCGCGTCGGAGCCGTGTGTGGCCCCGGCCAATCGGCCCTACTACCGACCCGGTAGTACGGTCTCGCGCCAGCAGATGAGCAAGTTTATTGACCTGGGCCGCCGCAACATCGCCGATGCGACCGGCACCAGCCTCAGTCTGAGCGGACCGCTCACCGTGGCCGGCGCGACCAACGGCAGCAGCCTCAGCCTGAGCGGCCCGCTCACCGTGGCCGGCGCGACCACCGGCAGCAGCCTCCGTCTGACGGGTGTGCTGACCGGCACGAGCGCTGTGCTCACCAACTCGCTATATATCAGCAGTACCGCATATATTCCCATCCATGCGAGGACTACTTCGGGCGGCGAAGCCGTGCGTGGGGAATGCCTCACCCCTGGCGCGAACTGCTATGCGGTCGAGGGCTACACAGGTGTCGCGGGCAACTATGCAGCGTACTTTTATGGCGGGAAGGGGGTCTACGCGGGGAGTCAGGATGCCAGTGCGCCGGGTGTGGATGCGCTCGCCAACGGCACGGGTGCCTATGGCGTGAGCGCCGTCAGTGACAACTATCGCGGGGCATATGCGGCGCGTAATAACCCCGCCTTTTATGGCTTGTACGTTGACAGTGTGGCCGGCGAATCCGGCACCGACAACGTGGCCGACTTTCAGCTGGGTGTGCGCGTTGTGGGCAACCTGACCGTTCTTGGCTCCAAGAGCGGTTACGTGGTGGATGCCATGCAGAACGTGGACGGCACGGCGCTGGAAGCGGGCGATGTGGTCGTCATCGTCGGCAACAGCGCCCCCGTGCTGGGCGAAATCCCCGTCGTGACCGTCAAGAAGGCGACCAGCGCCAACGACACGGCGGTGGCCGGCGTGGTCGATCAGGCGCTCTATGTGCCGGATGCGGTCACGCTGGCCGCCTACACCGCCCAGCAGGATGCCCAGCGCGCCGCCATGGCGGCCCGCCGGCAGGTCGAAAGCGCGGCGCAGGCGCAAGGCACCAAGCCGGACTATGCGAAGATCGCCATGCCACAGATCACGATCAGTGACTCGCAGGGCACGGTCCACGCCACCACCGCCGGTCCCATCGCTAGCGGCAGCTACGCCAACGTGGTCACACTCGGCGCGTACAAAGCAGTCAAAGTGGACGCGAGTTTCGGCGCGATCAAAGCCGGCGATCTGCTGACCAGCAGCCCGCATGCCGGCTACGCCATGAAAGTCACCGATAAAGCCGCCGCTAACGGCGCGGTCATCGGCAAGGCGCTGGGCGACCTGTCCAGCGGCACCGGTCTGATCCCGCTGATGGTCACGCTCAAGTAAGCAACACCTAAGCGCAAGTGGGCGGGCATTATGCGGCAACGGTCGTGTAATGCCCGCTTTGTCTATACGCTGCGGCGTGCCGCCCTGCATCTCCTGGCCCTTGACCCCTGACCCCTACGCCCGGCGCGCCGACCAGAGGCCATAACCGCCCAGCGCCAGCGCCGCCGTCACGCCGGCCACATACACCCAGGCGCTGAGACTGCCCCAACTCACCACGGCAGGATAGCGCAGCAGGTTCACGAGTTGCAACGCGCCGAACACGGCCAGCCCGACCATGCCGGGTTGCACGCGCTCCCAGTCAGCTTCCCATCCGCTGTGGGCGACGGCTAGGCCCAGGCCGATCAGCCACGCGCCGACCGCGCGGGCGGTGAGTGGGGTCAGCAGCCAGGGCCAAAGGCCCAGCGTCGCGGCGGGAGCCACAAACAAGGCCACGCCAAACACGATCAGGGCCACCCCGGCCACGCCCAGTCCTACGGCGACCGGGCGCGGTATAGGCAGCCGGCGGGGCGGATCGCCGCCCGGCACGCGCAATTGGCGCAGCAGCAACAGGCTCATCGCGCCCGGCACCCCGGCGTAGACCGCGATCCAGGCCCAGGTCGCCAGCACCGTCTCGCCATTGGGGCTGTTGAGGTGGAACTTGTCGAGGTGCAGCAGCGTGGCGATCAGGGTCAGCGTGGTGAAAGTTAGCACGGCGGGCACCGCGACCCGCGCCCGTGCCCAGGCCGCTTGGCGCGCCGCCAGCCATTCCAGGCTGAAGCTGGCCCAATATGCGCCGCCCAAGAACGCCGCCGTCAGCGACGGCTTGACCGTCCAGGCAAAATAGCGGTCGGTGAACTCGCTGCCGATAAACAATTGGATGCCGACGATAAACACCAGTCCAGCGGCGATATACAGCATCCGCCGCATTCCCGCCGTGAGCGGTTGCACGCCGGCTGCTAGGGGCGTTGCCCCGTCTGTCACGCGATCCCTTGCTTCTATCCTACCGACTGAGGAGTCCATACCACTCTCCCTTTTGTAAAGGAACCATCCGCCCCTGATCCGTCGCCTACACCGCCCGCTCAAACAGCGCGACCCGGAAGGTCGCCACGGGTGCCTCGCCCAGCGGGGTGAAGCCCAAGCCCGCATAATAGCCGCGCAGCATAGCATTGCCCGCCCAGCAATCGAGCCGCAAGTAGGTGCGTCCTGCCGCCCGCACCTGGGCTGCCGCCGCATCCAGCAGCGCCGCGCCCACCCCTTGCCCAGCGTAAGCCCGCGCCACGGCGAGGCTGTGGAGATAGCCCGCGTCGGGCGGGCGTGCGCCCCACACGTCAGGATCAGCCCACTGCAGGGCGAACGTGCCCACCGGCTGTCCACCCACTTCGGCCAAATACGCCACGCGCCCCGGCACCGCTACGCCCTGCGCGGCTGCGGTGAAGCTGCCCGGCTGCCACTGCCGCACCCCGCGCGCCCACAGCCACGCCGCCGCCGCTTCCAGCAGATCCAACACCGCCGCCTCATCCGCCGGCCCGGCGCGCCGAATAGTGATAGGTGGGTTGTCTGATGGCATCGGTCGTAGCCTTTCACTGTCGCGGGGCGGATCCCTCCACCACAGTCGGTGGTCGGCGGCCAATAATTCAGAACTCAGAACTCAGAACTCAGAACTCCGTCGTCATTATGCGCGCCAAATCCGCCGTTGCGCCGAGGCCACGGAACAGCGCGGTGGCGCGGGCCAAGTGCGCGGTGCGGCGCGGGCCGTGGGCGTGCTGCCCCAATGCGGCGTGGGCTAGGGCTTGCTCGTAGGGCATCCCCAGGCGGCGGGCGGCGCGCAGGGCGTGGCCCCAGGC
>JALYUO010000892.1 GCA_030853735.1 Chloroflexota bacterium | reverse complement strand
ATCGGCTGTTCAGCTTCATTACGCAGAACTGGCGGGGGCGGCCGCTGGTGAGCGTGGCGGTGATTCTCAGCCTGATCGCGGCAACGACTACGAGGCAGGGGCTGACGGTGGAAAGTCGGCTTGATAGCGGCCGGTATCCGACCGGTCGCAAGGTGAGTGACGACGCGCTGGCAACAGTACAGATCGAACGCGACAGCTTTCACGGGGAGTGGAATTACACCATCTGCCCGCGACCCCGTGAAATTGGTCAGGTTATTGTTTGACAATTCCTTAGCCGGGCCACCCGCTTTGCTCGATCATGATCTGAATGATTATAGGTGATCCATCGGCTTGCCACGCCATCGCTGCGTAGACTCCCCCTTCCTTCGTAGGGAAGGGGGTTGGGGGGTTAGGTCGTCCCCCCGCCCGTGTGCCCCGGCCAGTTGTGCTATAATACGGCAAGCAGCCCCCCTGACCGGGGGTACGCAGGACCGCTACTGCATCGGATTGAAGGCTTGGTCACTGACTGTTGACCCCCAGGAGAGCGATGGCGACAATCTTGGTGGTAGAAGATAACGAGATGCTCCAGGTGATGGTGGCCCGTTGGCTGAAACGGCGCGGCCATCAGGTGTGCGTCGCGGGTGACGGCGCGCAAGGCTTGGCCCTGGCCCACAGCGAACAGCCCGACGTGATCCTGATGGATATGAACATCCCGCTGCTGGACGGCTGGACCCTGACGCGCACCCTGAAAGCGACCACCGCCACCCAGCACATCCCGATCATCGGCCTGTCGGCGGATGCGCGGGCAGACGACCGGGCGCGGGGCTTGGCCGCCGGCTGCGTTGCCTATTACACCAAGCCGCTAGATTTCCCGCCACTGCTGGACTATATTGATCGCTTAGTCAACCAACCCGCGCCAGACAACGCCGGCCACCGGCCGGTGCGCTAACTGTGACGACCCCTGCCCTATCCGCCGCCCCGCAACGCGCCCGCTATGCCCACGCTGCGCGCCGCAGTGGGCGGGCAGTGTTGCCGGTGGGGCGGCCGCTACTTGATCAGCCGGGCTGCGCTGGTGTTTACCGGCTTGCCGGCGGTGCGGATCGCCGGTCGCCCGCATACGCCATTGGCATGGCTGACCCAGGCGACGCGGGCTAGGCCATGAGAACGTTACTCTGGCTAACCTCCGATCCTGCCGCCGGCGCGGAGGCTGTGCGGCAGTTGGGCTATTTTGGCTACATTGTCAACGTGGTAACCACGCTGCCGGCGCTACTCGCGGCAGTGGGGGCCACGCCGCCCCAGGCGGTGCTGCTGGAAGCCACGGCGCTGGATGACGCGGCCCAGATTGTCGCAATTGCCATGCTGATCGAAGTTCACGCGCCGCTGGTGACGGCCATTTTCGTGATCGGACCGGATGACTTGGTCGCCCGCCTGCGCGTGGCCCGTGCCGGGGGCGCAGGCTATTTTACGTCGCCCCTCGATCTGAGCCGTCTGCTGACCAAACTGGATACGCCGGCCCTGCCGCTCAACCCCGACCGCTATCGCATTTTGCTGGTGGATGATGATCCGATGATGATCCGCTTTTATACCCGCGTATTGGAACGGGCCGGCATGGTCACGCGCGCCGTCCTGAACCCATTCACGGTGTTCGCCGTGTTGCAGGACTTTTATCCCGATCTGATCCTGATGGATCTCTATATGCCGGAATGTAGCGGCCCGGAGCTGGCCGCCGTAATCCGCGATGAGGAGCGTTTTGTGGGACTACCGGTGGTCTTCCTGTCGGGCGAGAGCGACCGGGACAAGCAGTTGGCGGCTTTGCAACTGGGCGGCGATGACTTCCTGACGAAGCCGATTGCGCCGCCGCATTTAGTGGCGGCGATCACGAACCGCATTGAGCGGGCCCGCACGTTGCGCGGCTTCTTAGCGCGCGACAGCCTGACCGGCCTGTTGAACCACACCACCAGCAAAGAGCGGCTCACGGCGGAACTGGTCCGTGCGGAACGCCAGGCTTCGCCGCTGGCCTTCGCCTTCCTGGACATTGACCACTTCAAGGCGGTGAACGATAGCTACGGGCATTCAGCCGGCGACCAAGTGATCCGCAACTTGGCGCGCCTGCTCCAGGGGCGCTTGCGGCGCAGCGATCTGGTGGGGCGCTACGGCGGCGAGGAGTTCGCGGTGATCCTGCCCGACACCCTGCGCGCACAGGCCGCCCAGGTGCTGGACGATCTACGGGCGCGCTTTGCCGCCATTGAGCAGCGGGCGCACGGCACGACGTTTCACACGACGTTTAGTTGCGGCATCGCCGGCGTGCCGCCGCTGAGCAGCGCGCCGGCCCTGATCGAAGCCGCCGACCAGGCGCTCTACCGCGCCAAGCAACAAGGCCGCAACCGCATTAACACCTAAATCCGCATCGTCAGGGGACACAGCCCCATTGTCGGGGGACACCGCCCCCTCCTACCCCCTACCCCCGTCGCAGCCCGCATAAGCGGGCTTCGTAGCGGAGTCGCCCGCCCCATTGTCGGGGGACACAGCCCCTCCTACCCCTTACATCCGTCGCAGCCCGCGTAGGCGGGCTTCGTAGCGGTAGCCGCGACTTTAGTCGCCGCGTGCCCCCCGGCCCTACTGCGGCGCGACCGGCGTGCCTAGTGGGCGAGTGCCGGTCAGCGCCTGGTCGGGCGGCGTGTCTTCATAGCCCACATAGCCACTGGCGGGCGGCATCACGTAGCTATGGTGGCCCAGAATATACTGCTGGATGTGCGCGTAGTCGTCGGGCGGCAGCTTGCGCTCCAGAAATTGGAGCATGGTGTAGGCGACTTTCTCGGCGCTCGCCCAGTCCATCGAGGCCGACTCGTAGACATCGCGGACCAGTTCTTGGATCATGCAGATTACTCCTTGTAGTAGAACTCCCCAGGCAGGGCAGTGGATCACCGTTGCCGGTAGTCTACCGCAAAGCCAGGGGAGCCGTCAAGGGAGGGAGCCGGGGCGACTGGAACTCGCCGCTACCACTACGAAGCCCGCCTACGCGGGCTGGAGCTAGGCGCATCAGGAGCCGAGGCGACCGCACCCGGCGTGAACGGTCGATCTACCGGCAGCCCCGGCTCCCAGGCCGCGTAGGCGGGCTTCGTAGTGGTAGCGGCGAGTTCCAGTCGCCCCGGCTCCCTCCCTTGACGGCTCCCCTGG
>JALYUO010000864.1 GCA_030853735.1 Chloroflexota bacterium | reverse complement strand
ATGCGTGTCGCGTGTGGAGCGGGCATGGGCCAGCAGTCTTGGCGGCGCTACGCAACACCGCGCTGGGAGTGCTCCGCGCGGGCGGTGCGCCAAACATTGCCCGTGGGCTGCGCCATTTTGCGAACCGCCCCACCCGTGTGCTAGCCGCGTTGGGGCTGCCGCCGCTCGACAATGAATAGCCCCTGTCTGACTCCCCCTCTTCCTTTAGAGAGGGTTGGGGAGACGCAAAACTTTGAGCCGCGCCCTGCCCCCGACCGGCCCTTTGACACGGCGCGCCCAATCGCATACAGTATAGGTATGAACCAGACCTTTCGCCGTGCGAGCCGGGTGGGGCCGCTGCTGCTGGCGCTGCTGCTGACCGGCTGCCTAGAACAACTCAGTACGGCCCGCATCCCCGGCGGCGCGGTGCGAAACTTCCTCTACTTTCTGAGCCACGACCAAGCGACCGAGGCCGCCGCCTACTGGGCACCCAACCATGCGCCCAGCGATGCCGCCGCTCAGGTGACCGCCGCGATCACGACGCTGCGCGGTTGGACGGTGGAGGCAACGAAAGCCGACGCGCAACCGCAGACCGACGGCTCCGACCTTGTGACGATCAGTGGGCACGCGGCGCGGGCGGGCACGCCGCTGGGCAGCGATGTGGTGCCGCTAGTGCGGGCGCGGGTGATCGAGATCGGCCCCGGTTGGCGCATCACCGCGTTCACCCTGCTCTGCTGTAGCCCCTAGCGGCGCAGCCGCAGCATCTTCCCCCTCAGTGAGCGCCGGCGCGACCGCCGGCAAGCGCGCCGTGAAGGTGCTGCCCTGGCCGGCCACGCTTTGCAGCGTGAGATCGCCGCCCAGCAAGCGGCAGAGGCGACGACTAAGCGCCAGCCCCAAGCCGGTGCCGCCGTATTCGCGCGTGGTCGAAGGGTCGGCCTGGGTGAACGGCTGGAAGAGGCGCGCTTGTTGCACCGCTGTGATGCCGATGCCGCTATCGCGCACGGCCAGCACCAGCCAATCCCCACCAGGATCGCGCACGCGCTGGGCGCTTAGGTCAATGGTGCCCTGATGGGTAAACTTCGCCGCATTGCCCAGCAGGTTGAGCAGCACCTGGTAGAGCTTGCGGCTATCGCTGATCATGCTGCCCAGGTCGGGCGCACAGGCCACGCGCAAGGTATTGCCGTTCTGGGCCACCAGCGGGCGGACGGTCATGGCCGCTTGGTCAATCAGTTCCGCCGGCAGAAACGGGGCGCGGTTCACGGTCATGCGCCCGGCTTCGATCTTCGAGAAATCGAGCAGGCTGTTGATCAAATCCAGCAAATGATCGCCGGCCGCATGGATTTTGCCCAGGTCGGCCAACAGCAGCCCCTGCCCGTCTTCGGCGGCAACCTCGGCCAGCAAACTGCTGTAGCCGAGGATGGCGGTCAGCGGGGTTCGCAGTTCGTGGCTCATGTTCGCCAGGAAGAACGACTTGGCGGCGTTGGCGGCTTCGGCGGCCTCTTTGGCCTGCTGCAATTCGCCCGACAGCGCCCGGTAGCGTTGCTCGCTAGTCTGCAAGGCAGCTTGCGACTCCTGGACCGCCGCGAAGGCCCGATTGATCGCTGCGCCGAGGTCGGCCAGTTCGTCGCGCCCGCCCACCGGCACGCGCAAGGCGAGGTTGCCGGTGCTGCCGATGGCCCGCACGCCGTTGGTTAAGCGCAGCAGCCGCGCCAGCACGGTGGTTTCGAGCAGCAGCACAATGACCACGCCAAACACGATGCCGCCGGTCAGTAAGGCATACAGCAACAGGGCGACCTGGGCCTCGGCCTGTTCGTAAATCGGGCGCGGCAGATCTACCCGCACCAGCAACCCCGGCCGGCCGTAGATGTCGGGCAGCAGGGCGTAGCCGGCGATGTCGTCTTCGCTCCGCTCGGTGGTGGGTACGGCCTCCGCGTCTTGGAGCGGCACTTTCGCGGCTTGCACATCGGGCGGCAGATCCCCAGCATTGTAAGCATAGACGCTGAGTCTGACATGGCTGCGCGCGGCCAATGCCTGGATGGCTGGTGCATCCAGCAAGCGGCCAAACAACAGCGTGCCGTGGG
>JALYUO010000862.1 GCA_030853735.1 Chloroflexota bacterium | reverse complement strand
AGGCGACCTTGCCCAATACGGGCGCAGCAAGCAGCGCGGCTACATAAGGGTGTTGGTGGCGCGGATCGATGCCCAATAAGGGTGTTGGTGGCGCGGATCGATCCTTCCTTGACCCAATACGAGCGCGGCAAGCAGCGCTGCTACACCCGCGTCCCGTGCCCCCAATGCGCCCCACTGAACAGTTACGAGTCCCCCTGCTCTCTTTAGGAGAGGGGGCTGGGGGATGAGGTCGGCGGGGTGCCGAGTTGCCATTCGCCGGGGATGTAGAGGATGCCCCAGCGTTCGGCCAACTGCGTGTTCGGTTGCACGACAAAGTGGTAGCGGCGGTGCTGGTGGTCGAACGTCTCGGCCATATCTTTGTCCACGACGGCCACGGTCAGGTCGTATACGCCGCCCAGCAGAGGCAGGCTGGGGATGATGTAGTCTATATGACCGTCGCCCTCTAGCGCCGGCAGATCCAACCCGGCGAAGCGCGTGTTGGGACCGTTGAGATGCACGCCGCCCTCGGTATAAAAGGCCAAGCCGAAGACCGGGCTATCCACCCGCCGCTGGGCATGATATGAAATCCGCACGATGACGCGGTCGCCGGTGATGAACACATTGCCCGGCTCCCCGGCGGCGTTCAGGAAGGTCACGTCAGTGATAGTGATGTCACCCGTGCCCCAGCGGCCACTGGGCGCGGCAGCGGGTTCTACGACGGGCGGCGCATCACCCGGTTCATCGGGGGCATCCAGCTCGGCATTGGCTTCAGGTGGCAGCGCGGCGGGCGGCAGGGTAGCAGCGGCGGCGGGCGGCGGGCGGTTCGCGTACTCGGCCAGCAAGCGTGTGCGGTGCCGCTCGTTGGCGAAGTCGAGATAGCTGTCGATCACGGCGGTGGCGGGGCCGTCGGCGCGCATCACGCCGTGGTCCAGCCAGATGGCGCGGCTGCATAGCCCGCGCACCGCTTCGAGGGCGTGCGAGACAAAGATGATCGTTTTACCCGCGCGGCGAAACTGGGCGATCTGTTCCAGGCACTTGCGCTGGAACGATTCGTCGCCCACAGCCAGCACTTCGTCGGTGATCAGGATGTCGGGGTCCACATTGATCGCCACCGCGAAGCCCAGGCGCATCACCATGCCCGACGACCAGTGCTTGATCGGCGTATCAATAAAGCGCGCCAGTTCGGCGAAATCCACGATGGCTGGGTAGCGCGTGTCCATCTGGCGGTGGTTCAGCCCCAGCAAGCTGCCGTTGAGGTAGACATTTTCGCGCCCAGTCAGATCGGGGTGGAAGCCGGTGCCCAGTTCGAGCAAGGCCGAGACCTTGCCACGCACCGACACGCTCCCTTCGGTCGGATACAGGATGCGGCTGATCATTTTGAGCGAGGTGGATTTGCCCGACCCGTTTTCGCCGATGATGCCCAGCGCCTCGCCGGCATAGACCGAGAAGTTGACATCGCGCAGCGCCCAGAACTCGCGCGTCGGCGGGGCCAGTTCGGCGGGCGGCTTCACCAAGCGGCGACCACGCGCGGTCAGGCTGGTCAACACCTCCTGGAACGAGTTGACCCGCTGCTGCTGCAACAGGAACCGCTTGGACACATGGCTGAACTTGATCACCTTGACTGGATTGGCAATAGGGGCGGTAGACATGGCCTATAGCTCCTCCCCGAAGCGGCGGCTGAGGCTGCGGAAGAATGCGTAGCCCAGCGCCAGCACGACCAGCGAGGTGATCAACGTCCCCAGCAGCGCGGTGGGATCGGGGCCGGTCGCAGTGGGGTCCAGACCGTCGTTGTACAGGATGATGCGAAAATTGGAGATCAGCGAAGCCATCGGGTTCAAGCGATACATCCAGGTTTCCATATTGCGCGACACCACTTCATGCGCGTCATAGATGATCGGGGTGAGAAAAAACCAAGCCGTGATGCCCACTTCCATGATCGCCTGCGTATCACGGAAAAAGACGTTAAGCGCGGCTCCGAACAGCGCGATCCCGGTCAAAAAAATCGCTTCGATGGCGATCAGCACCGGTAGCCAGAGGATATTGGGCGAAATCTGCATATGGGTCGCGCCCGCTGTCACCCACTGGCGCACCTGGCCGTCGTCGCTGCCCGACACGATCAGCGCGTCCGGGTGCAGCCCATCGGGGGCAAAGGCCACGCTGTTGACTTTGGCGCTGTGGCCCGTGAATTCGCGCAGCAACGTGCCGTCGCTCACCCGCCACAGGCGCACGGCATGATCGTCGCCCGCCGTTACCAGCAGCGTGCCGGTGGGGGTCGAGTCGAAGGCCAAGCTGTAGACGGTTGTCTTGTTGCCGACCAGGGTGCGGAGCGGACGACCATCGCCGGTGCGCCAAAGCTGCACGGTGCCGTCCGTTGCGCCGGCGGCCATCGTCGCCCCATCGCGGCTGAAGCCCACGCTGACCACCGGCGCGTTCAGCCCCTCGCGGGTGCCGATCAGTTGCCCATCGGCCAGCCGCCACAGGCGCACCTTATGGTCGTCGTTGGCCGTCGCCAGGATCTTGGCATCGGGCGTAAAGGCCAAGTTCCAGACGGCTTGGCCGCTGACCAGTGGCGGCAATGGGGTCCAGTTCACAAAATCGGTGCCATGCCAGAGCCGCACGCTGCCGTCACGCTGGCCCGCCGCCAGCGTTTGCCCATCGGAGGAGAAGGCCACGCTGGTGATCGGACTGTTAGGCACATCCAGCGTCCGCAACGCCGCACCGTCGCCCACCCGCCAGAGGTGGATCTTGTGGTCGTCGGCCCCCGCCGCCAGGGTCTGGCCGTCGGGCGCGAAGGCCACACTGGACACCGCCGCGCCGGCGGTCAGCGTGACGAGCGGGGCACCGTCGCTGTTTTGCCAGAGCCGTACCGTGCCGTCGTCGCCGCCCGACGCGAGCAACGCCCCACCCGGCGCGACCGCCACGCTCGCCACCGGCCCCGTGTGGCCTTTGATCGTCCGCAAGTCGGCCCCAGTGCCCGCCAGCAGAATCAGCACCACCAGCACCGGCAGGGCCAGCAAGAAGTTGATGCCGTTGGAGACGACCACGCTCAGGGGCAATAGCGCACGGGGGAAATAGACTTTTTTAATCAGGTGGCCGTTGCCGACGATGCTGGTGATGCCGCCCAACACCGCCGCCGCGCACCAGTTCCAGGGCAGCAGCGCGACAAAGACAAAGATGTGGAACTGCGCCTTATTCGATTTCAGCAGTTGAGTGAAAACAAACCAGTAGACCCCCATCATCAGCAAGGGGTTGAGCAGCGACCAGAGGAAGCCGATAAACGAGCCGCGATAACGCACTTTGAGGTCGCGGACCACCAGATTCCGCAGCAAATCGCGGTAGGCCACCACGTCGCGGGAGCGAGCGAGCAAAAAAGGGAGTCCTCTCCACGCCAATACAGGCACACACTAAAACACCGGTCTCTTCATAAGACGAAAAGCCCGGCGGTGGGTTGCATAACCTTTGGATTATACCTGTGCCTGTCTGAGGGTGTCAAGCAGCAAAAGGCCGGTTATGCTAAAATAGCCCTATGTTCACCATTCTGCGGAGTAAGCTGCGCCCGCCGCCCACGCGACGGGCGGCGCTGGATCGTGCCGCCTTGCTGACGCGCCTGGATACGGCCGTCGCGGGCGCGACGACGGCGGGGCGGGTGGTGCTGGTGAACGCCGCGCCCGGCTACGGCAAAAGCACGCTGCTGGCGGCCTGGGCCGCGCGCTTGGGCGAAGGCGGCACGCCGGTGGTCTGGTATAACCTGTCGCCGGGCGACCGCGCGCTGCCGGTCTTCCTGGCCTATCTGGAAGCGGGGCTGCGGGCGGCGGTGCCGGGCTTTGCGCCGCTACCGCCGCATCCGTCGGCACACGACACGGACCGCGATCCCGAGGACGTAGCGGACGGTCCCGCCGACGCAGTGAGCGTGGAGGCCGCCGTCACGCCACTGCTGGGCGCGCTGGATGTGGCCCTCAGTGGCGGGCTGCCGACTTTACAGCCCACGCAAGGCCGGCCGCAGCTGCTGATCGTGCTGGACGATCTGCATCATGTGGCCGGCCACCCAGCCATCGAAACGGCGCTGGCCTTCCTAATGCGCCACCTGCCGGCGGGCTTAGTGCTGGCCCTGACCAGCCGCCATGACGGCGGCACAGGCTTGCCCCTGGCCCGGCTGCGGAGCGGGCGACAGGTGACGACCCTCGGTGAGGAAGAGTTGCGCTTGCTGCCCAGCGAAATCGGGCGCGCCTTTCCCGCGTTGGCGAAAGCCGGCAAAAGCCGCGCCGCGTTGCCGCACTTGCTTGAGCAGATCGAGGGCTGGTCCATGGGCTGCCACGTCGCCGCCGAAGTGCTGAGTGACGAACCGCTGACCGCCGGGCAGAACGATGCCGACGGGACACAACTGGTGCGCCGCATCACCGACGAACTGGCGCTCTATCTGGAAGAAGAAGTCCTGTCACAGGTGGGCGAGCCGCTCTACTCGTTTCTGCTCCAGACAGCGGTGCTAGACTCGATCACCATCCCCGCCGCCGATGCGTTGCGCGAACGGCGCGGCAGCGAGGTGCTGATCCACCAGGCCCAACGGCTGCACCTATTCGTGCGCCGCACCCACACCGAGCCACCAGTGTATCGCTACCATCCCCTGTTTCGCGCCTTCCTCTACGAGCGGCTGGCCGCGGTGTACGGGCACGACGAGAAACGGCGGCTGCATCGCCTGACCGCCGCCTACGCCGCCGGCCTGGGCGATTGGCAGGGCGCGGCCCGCCAGTTCCTGGCGGCGGGCGATGTGGATGCGGCGTTGGCGGCGGTTAATGTGCAGCGCGAGCAGCTGCTGGAAGCCGATCCGCCCCCCGCCGACGAGGGAGCTACCTCGCCACTGAGCCGCGACAAGTTGCCGACAGTGGAAGAGATCGGCCGGGCGCTCCGCAATACCGGCGAGGCAGTCGCCCGCCGGCGCTTGGTCGAGTTGCTAGGCCGCCAAGCGGGAGCCGAAGATATGCCCCTGCTCGAACCGTTCCTGGGCGACACGGATCGCGGCGTGCAGGCGGCGGCCCAGGCGGTGTTGCACGAACTGACCCGCCGCACATCGGGCACCTTGCGGATCGCCATGTTCGGCGGGCTGACGGTGTGGCGCGGCGACGAACGGGTGGATGAGCGCGAGTGGCGGCGCAAGCGGGCCAAGTTGCTGCTGGCCTACCTGCTGCTGGCCGGGCCGGAGGGTGCGTCGCGCCAGACGATTGCCGAAAAAGTCTGGCCCGACGCGCTGCCCGGCGAAGGCAACGACCAGTTTTATGCCCACTTGCGCGCGTTGCGGGCGGTGCTGGAACCGACACGCGACAAGGGCGGCGACACGGTGCAGATCAAAAACCAGCAGGGCCGCTATGCGTTCGCGTTTGAACACCCGCACCATTGGGACTTGGAGGAGTTTCTGCGCTACCGCGATGCCGGGCGGCGCGCCGAGCGGCTGGGCCGTGTGGCCGAGGCGACGGCGGCCTACGAGTCGGCGGTGGCGATCTATGCCGGCGACTTGATGCCCGAACCGCCGTTCAGCGATGTGGCCTGGCTCTACAACTTGCGCCTCGCCTGCCGCGAGGATCTGCTTTCGATGCAGACCTACCTGGCCGAGCGTGCCGCCGCCGATGAGCAGTGGGAGGCCGCCTTCGACCACTGGCGCGTGATCCTGACCCTGGAACCGGCTCGCGAGGTGGTCCACGCCCGCCTGATGGCGACCTACGCCCGGCTGGGCCGCCGCGACGAGGCGTTAGCCCAGTTCCAAGCCTGCCGCACCGCCTTGCGCCGCGAACTGGGTACCGAGCCACTGCCCAGCACGGTCGAACTCTACACCCAGATCCTCAACCACACCAGCGATGTGGGCAGCCGCAGTTTGGTGCTGTAGCGGGGCCGGTGGGTCAGTGGTCAGGGGTCAGTGGATCGCCTGATACTTGTAACGCAGCCCGTTGCAATTTACGTCAGCAAATGCTATCATAAGTTCTATGGACACACATGAACACTACTCACGCCCACCCATTATCGAAGCACTGCTTGATACAAGGGTGCAACTGCTTACCTCTAGGGTTGCTTTCCAAACAACGGTGACTCGTGTGCTGGATTTGCTCGAAGCAGACGACAATGAGGCAGATTACAAACGACCTAACGTACATACGGTCGCTGCCGCCGAACGCTGGTTGAATCTCGCTTACGCCCAGATGGACCAAACCTTTCCGAAAGGTGCTGCTGTTGCAGACGAGGAGGGAGGAGTCCGTATTTATTGGCAAAGTCCGAAGCGAAATGTCCAGTTAGTGATTCCCGACAAACCCGGTGCAAAACCCTGGATTTACCAGCAAGAAGGTAAAGATTATAGCTTAGACCGCGAAGTATCCCCGGAAAAGTTGGCGTATTGGTTGAACTGGCTAGCTCAGGAATGATTCCGTTGCCGGAGGCTAGTGACGGCAGCGGTGATCCTCTACCGTGTTCTGCGCTTCTCTACCGAGGGGCACGGAGTAGTCAGTGGTTGAATCCCGATGAAGAGCAGTTCCTGCCGGTCGCCTTCTTACGACGGCCTAGTGAACGCGATCTTTCAGTTGATCGAGTGAGTTTGTGTTCCCAAGAAGATGCTAGAGCAGGTCTAGATCCATGTCATGGTCTGGCGACACTTCATGTGGGCTGGATACGGGACTTGGGGTTAGATGTATTACCGGATGCCCTTGATAATAACCCTGCCCATGCTAAAATTGTCGGGCTGCCGTCACAAGACGAAGATTTAGCGCAGGCACAGTTCTTTGCCACCGAATTGGCACGCCAGTCTCGCGTTATCTGGCGACGCAAATCGCGTCAGAATTAAAACAGATCGTCCAGCGCCGCCGCCGCTTTCTCTTGCACGCTGCGCCCGGCATGGGGAGCGACGGCGGCATAGAGCTTTTCGTCGAAAGTGCGCGTGCGGAGGACCACCTCCATCGGCACGGCATGACCAAAGACCAGCACCTCTTGCTTGGTGTCCAGCGTCGCCAGGATGTTCTTGAAGTGGCCGCCGCGCGTGCCGGTGAACACCGCGTCAATGTCACGCTCATCACTGAGCAGGGCGGTGATGCGCGTGCCCAGTTGGCTCATCACGTCGGGGTCAATGCTCGATGGGCGCTGATCCACGATCAGCAGGGTGACGCTGTATTTACGAAGTTCGCGGGCGATGGTCGAAAAGATGCTCTGGCCCTGGCTGAGAAACTTGTGTGCCTCTTCGATGGTGATCATCAAGGGATGGCCGTGCGCCTGGCCCGTCTCCTCGGCGGCTTCGGTTAATTTCACCCACTGCTCATGGATGCGCCGCGTGATCAGGTTGGCGACCAGCATATAGGCCAGCAGCGAATTGTTGCGGCCAAACTGCAAGATCACGTTGCGCCCGCCTTCCAGCGCGGCGATCAAGTCGGGGATGCCGCTTTGCTGCAAGCTGGTGCCGGGTTTGACAAAGCTGAGGCTGCTGAGGCGTTGCAGCCGCCGTTTGAGCGCGTCAATCGAACCCTCGTGGCCGCCGATCTCCTTGACCAGCTCCTTTAGCTCATCCGACGGCATCTCCAGCAGGCGCGCCATCCAGCCCTTGCCCAGCCGGTTGGCAAGCTGATTGGCCGCCGCCAGCCCGGCATCGGTCAGGCCGAGTTCCCCTTGCAGACTGTTTAGGTCTTCCAATTCGATAAAATCGAGCGGAATGCGGATCAAGCGATCAATCTGCTTGCCGGGTCGCGTGGTGTCGGCATCATCCAGGCTGTACACGACCACTTTGCTGCCGCCAAACAGTTCGCGCAGCCCTTTGGCATAGGTGCCGTCTTCCATGCGCCGGGCATAGGCGTATTCGCTGTGCATATCAAAGATCAGGTTGACGCAGGCGTTCGTCTTCAACAAACCACAGAACAGCAGGCGGGCCAGGATGCTTTTGCCGGTGCCGGAGCGGCCAAAGATGCCGTTGCTCCGTTCCACCAGTCGGCCCAGATCAATTGTCACCGGCACATCCATGTCGCGCGGCGTGCCGATGCTGAACTTTTTGCCCGTCTCCTCCTCGCCAAACACCGCCGCAAAATCCTCGCCGCCCGCCCGGTAGACACTAGCGAAATGGCCGGGAATGGTGCGCGCCGGGGCCAGACCGTCGCCGGCCCCGTCCGTCGCCACGCTGCCGGTATGGATCAGTTCCAGCGACGGGCGCACGGTGCATTCGGCATAGGTCGTGCTGCGGCCCAGCGTCTCAAACACCAGTCGCGAGTCGCTGTCGGGCGGATCTTGTGTCACCGCCGGGTCGGTCGCCGCCAAGCGGAAGCCCGAAATGGTGCCGAAGAAGCGCACAAACTGCCCCTCGATGACCACAAACTGCCCCTGCCGCAACTGCTCCACCGACTGCCCCCGCCGCAAGTGGACCGTCACCCCCTTCTCCGAATCCGCCGCCGTCACCTGCCCCAGCAATACACGCCCCGTCTCTTGCCCTGCGCCGTTGCGGGCGGGCGCAGTTTGGGCGGCAGAAGCGGGGGATGTCGTCGGTGGGCGGCGGATGGTGGTCATGGCAGGAGTTCCTCTAGCTGAGTGCTATGTGGCGGTAGGTGCGCCACCTGTCGGGGTAGAAGGAGTCGGCACTTTGATCAGGAAGTTGAATGCGTTTGACACGACATTGCTGGTGATACCCCAGAGTACCAGCGCAATGTAGTCGCCGAATGGCGTAGCGCCAAAGAAGCTGGTCGTTTGATCCACGTACAACTTATTCAAGCCCCACAGCGCCAAACCCAGCAGCACAGCAAGGCGTAAGAATACACGCAATAGGGGCGCTACTCTAAAGACCAAGACATCTCGTACCCAAGCGGAGTTCGCAGCCCAGCTAACAAAAACGGCCAGAAGCACCAGCAGCACAATTACCGCTCCCCACGTCAGGTTAGGATGGACCATCCACGCATCCCTGACGTTTACGATTAGGGCGCATAATACCATTAGCAGCAGTACCGCTAGTGACAAAGCAAGTACGCGCCAGTAGTGTTGGGTAGGAGCAAACTTCTGTCGGAGAGTTGCCATTAATCTTTTCCAGCCAGTAGGTGGAGGATCCTGAGGAATTTCTCGTGCAGCTCCCTCAGCTGCTTGTAGGGGAAGCTGGCCCGTCGCTGAAGGAGGTGGAGGATCAATTTTATCAAGTTTCTTTTTAGCCTCAGCAAGTTTCCCTTGTTGTACGAAGATACGAATCTCGCTCATGTCTGCCCGATTTTGATCTGTAGTGGTCACAACGTCAAGACGCTGCAAAATCGCAATGCGTTCAATTGCTGCGTTTATCTGTTGGTTGGCAAGTTCATAATCGCCGATGGCAATGGTATGGCGAGCCTCATCATAGAGATGCGTCAGAATAGGCTTATCTAAATCGCTTGAGGTCTGCAACTGTCCAGCTAATCTTGACAAATTAAGGCTAGCCTTATTAAGTTCTTCGCCGCGTCCGCGCATATGGATGATGAGTTGGCCGAAGGCCAAGCCCAGAAACAGCGCCATTAGCGGTAAGAAAGGGCCGGATCGCACTTTAATATCAATGGGCAACTGGATGCGATTCGGCTGGCCGACCAGCGTCAAGACCACTAGGCCCGAGTAGTGATCCGGTGGTATGGCATTCGGACTCAGCCACATGGGTATCTTAATAATTGCGTTCCCAGGCACCGTCTTCGTAGTGAAAGAAGACGGAATGCCTCCGACTGTCAGAGTTGGTGACACAGTAGCGGAGCCGGACGGGGTGCTGGCAGGGGGAAGGGGAGTACCCGTGCCCGTCAAAGTTGGTGACGCAGTAGCGGAGCCGGACGGCGTACCGGTAGGGGAAAGGGGAGTACCCGTGGCTGTCAGAGTTGGTGACACAGTAGCAGTGCCGGACAGTGGCGTGGTAATAGGGTTCCAATCAATTACAGGAGTGGCTGCACGATTAGAAAGCTGATTGCCTGGCTGTCCTCCATTAAGCAGAATAGTTCCATCAGTTATTTCAACTAAGGCCGCGTTTGGGTTACTAAACTCTAGTACTCTGCTGGTGGCTTGATTGCTCTCTGGTAGCACCCATTCAGCCAGCCGACAATCAAGACCAAGCCAGTCGCCACAGTTCACCAACTGCATCTTGATAGAATCGGTCCCCGCCAGGGGTGTGAGCGCCGGGGCGACACTGGCATCTAGGACCACGGGGATGGTCAGAGCTTCAGTTATAAGCTGTTGCGGTTGCAAAAGGGCTATCAAGCCGTTGTAAGTACCCGGCTGCGCGACATCCTTAATATTGATCTGCAAATTAGTTATTACGTGATCAGATGGGCTTGTCACTTCTGGGATGACGGTGATATGGCTGCGTTCAATCACAGCAGGTGCGCGAACATCCGTCGAATGCAAGTCGTAAGTCAGCACGATCATCGTGGGCACACTGCCGACCGCCATGAGGCGCAGATGCCCGCTGTAGCTGCCGTCGGCTTGTTGCCGGATTTGCACCGGCACGTCTTGCGGATCGGCTACAATCGCAACAGGTGTGGGCGAGGCCGTTGTCGGGGCCGTATCTGTACTCGCCGCGCTCGTTGGGGAATTGGGTGCAGGCTGGCTAGTCGAAGCCGACGGTGTTGGTATGGCCGCATCTGTGATCGTCGTGGTCGGTTGAAGATTGGGTACAATCGTCCGAGCGTGGGAGGCTGGAGCAGCATAGAACAGCAGCAACAGGAGGGTCAAACATAGAATGATCAGGCCAATGCGCTGAAGTAAAGTGGGTGAAATAGCACTGATTTTACGCATAGAGCAAGTAACCTCTCGCGTTCAGTATGGGGACAAAATAGTTCTTCGTCTGTATAGGCTGGATTATATACCTATTTACCACAAAAAGCAAGCAGCGCTGCCACAGGCGCGTCAGGTTCGCAGATAGCCCACGCCCAGGGGCTATTCATTGTCGAGCGGCGGCAGCCCCAACGCGGCTAGCACACGGGTGGGACGGTTCGCAAAATGGCGCAGCCCACGGGCAATGTTTGGCGCACCGCCCGCGCGGAGCACTCCCAGCGCGGTGTTGCGTAGCGCCGCCAAGACTGCTGGCCCATGCCCGCTCCACACGCGACACGCAT